>DAOQAU010000009.1:0-34167 GCA_035354275.1 Candidatus Gastranaerophilaceae bacterium | reverse complement strand
TAACGGAAAAGAATACCCGCTTTCTTTGGTTCAAAGTGTCAGAGAACCGGGAACAGGGACAAACAATAATACCACAAACGACACAACAACAAATAACAATGACAACAATAATAACGGCTCATCATCATAAAAAGGGATTAAGTGAGAGGTTAAATTAAGAAAAATATAACAGGAGGAGAAAATGTCACAAGCACTATACACAACCATGGGCGGTATATCAGCAGCTCAAACACAAATTAACGTTGTTTCAAACAACATTGCAAACATTAACACCATCGGATTTAAAGAATCCAATATAACCTTTCAGGATATTTTCTCTACCACACTTACAGGCGGGAACTCTCCTACTGTAACAACAGGGGGTAAAAACCCCATTCAAATAGGTTTGGGTGTTCAGGTAGGAACCATTTCTAAAAACATGGATTCTGGAACCTGGACAGCCACAGGCAAAGCCACAGACATGATGATTCAAGGAAACGGATTTTTTACCGTAAGATCTTCAAGCGGACAATTCTTTCTGACAAAAGCAGGCAACTTTACATTTGACGCAAACGGCGACATGGTAAACGCTCAAGGTTATAAAGTAGTAGGTGCCAGCCAGCTTTATGCAGCAAGCAGTTCAAACGCAACAGTAAAAGTTCCCCAACAAATTGTTTCTTCTGTAACGGCTAACAACGCAATGGCATCAAAAGCATTATCTGAATTAAACGACTGTCAAATTACCACAGGAGATATTTTTATTGAGGTAAATACCTCTGCAACATCACAAACAGTTCCGGTAAGCTTAGAGGCAACTGATAATACAATACAAAAAATATGCGATAAAATTCAAAAGGCTATCGATGACAAAATGTTATGGACTCCAACAACCAGAGGTCTAACAATAAAATGTGATACTTCTACCGGCGGTAAAATAAAATTTGAATTAAACCAAACCATAGCCCCACCAAACAGAGTAAACAACATTAACTTTGGACCGGGAACAGCAAATCCGTCAAACTTCTTTGAACAAATAGAACTTTCATCACTTAATTCAGATACTCACGAATACACAAGTAAAATATTGGATTATCAGGTTGATGTTTCTCCCGTAACAAGTACGACTTCTGCAATTGCAGTATCAAACTACAGTATAGCAGGGGACGGTTCGATAGAAGCAACTTATTCAAACGGTGATAAAATTACAATTGAATTGAATGAATCGGATAATACCTTCCGATTTAAATATACAACCTCAACAGGTGTTATCATAAGAAATGACAATGTTCACGTTAACCCTAACGTAGCACAACCGCCTAACTTCCAAATTCAGCTTGCCAACGTAATCAACCCTGAAGGGCTTGTTTCAGAAGGCGGAAACCTCTGGTCAATGGGAGCAAACTCCGGTACTCCTATATACACCGTCGGCGGCACAATGGGTGTAGGTGCAATCAAATCAGGCGGACTGGAAGCTTCAAACGTTGACATATCAAAACAGTTCTCAAACATGATTATGGCTCAACGTGCTATACAGGCAAACTCAAGAGTGTTTGGCGTAACAAGTGATATCATGGAAACACTTGTTATGTTAGGCAGATAATTATAATATTTTGACCATGCCTCAAGCATGCCTTATTAACACTGATAATTTAATTTATTAAGGTATGTTAACAAACATGAAGAAATATTAAATACGCCCGAAAACATGTACTTTCATGGTTTTAGGGGAAAATCAAAACGGTCAAAACAATCAAATAAACAAAATGTTGTCCTGGCATGAAAGTTGGAATATAATCGAAATATGTTCTGCTTTTAGGACAAGGTCTTGTAGGATTAGGAACTTATGGGTTCAATAGAAGAAAACGTCTTAAAAATACAAGAAGAAATCGCACCTTATAAACCAAATATCATTGCAGTTACAAAGTATTTTGACGAAAGCAAGATTGAAGAAGCTTATCAGGCAGGTTTGAGAGACTTTGGCGAATCAAGAGTCATCTACGCCATTGAAAAAATTCAAAAACTTTCGCAAGACACAAGACAAAACTCAAAATTCCACCTTATCGGGCATTTACAAAGCAATAAAGCTCGAAAAGCGGTAAAATTTTTTGACCTGATACATTCGGTGGATTCTTTGGAACTTGCAAAGACGATTTCTCAAGAGGCAATTAAAGAGGGGAAAATTCAAAAAATTCTTTTGCAGTTGAATAACGCCCAAGAAGAACAAAAATTCGGGTTTTCAAAGGGAGAGCTTTTTGCGATTTTTGAACAGATAAAAGAACTTAAAGGAATTGAAATCAAAGGCTTAATGAACATGGCACCGTTTGGAGCAACAAGCCCGGAATTAAAAGAGTTATTTGAAGATGTTGTAAAAACAAGAAATGAATTAGAAAAAAAATATCATTGTGAATTAAAAGAAATATCGATGGGAATGAGCGGAGATTACAAAGAGGCTTGTGAGGCAGGAGCCACAATGATAAGGATAGGAAGAAAATTATTTAGTACATAACATATTTGGAGGAAAGATTAGTGACAGTTACAGACAAAATTAAATCTATAGTTGGATTTTTAACACAAGGTTTTGAACAAAGAGACGATGTTTTTGAAGATATGGCAGACGAGCTCGGCATGGAATACCCTATTGAAGACAATTTGGCATTAGAGCCTATGTATTCAAGCAATTACCGTAGTGAAAAACAAAGTGACCTGAAGGTCGTTGCTCATCCTAATTACAAAAGCTATGAAGTAATGGTTATTGAGCCTCGCTCATTCGGTGAAGCCGGACAAATCGTTCAAAACTTAAAAGAGAAAAAGACTATTGTTCTAAATTTGCATTTACTTGACAAAGAACAATCTCAAAGAACTGTTGATTTTGTTTGCGGAGCAGCACAAGCCCTTAACGGAAAACCTCAAAAAATCAGTGAAATGGTTTTCATATTCACTCCAAACAATGTAACTTTGTCAGTTGACGCAGCAGCAAATGTGAACAAATTTAGAGATTCCTTGTGGAACCAACCGCAGTAATTGCGGCAAAGTGACCTTTAATTTGAGATGTTAAAGGATAGTTGTAGTTCTGGGGAGGCGGCAGCCTCCTTTTCTTTTTTTTAGAATCAAAGGGCGAAGTTTCTTTTTGAAACTTCGCCCTTTGATTCTTCTTTCAAATTAATATCCTATAGCCCATGTAAAAGGTTTTTGGGCATCAATTTTTTTATCTGAGGGAGTTGCTGTTGATACTGCCCTGACCTCAATTACCTGTTGGGCTTTTTGAAGCATGTTGTTTTTTTGCATTGTCATGTCAACATTATTAAAAGATTTAAGCCTGTCTAATTTGTTTTGCAAATCCGAATTTTCGTCATTTAAAACAACGGTTTGTCTGTTTAGGTCATTTAAGACCATTTCATTTGCTGATGAAAAATAGTAGCTTATGGAAGTCAAAACTATAAAAACTCCCAAAAGTGTGGTTAAAGTTAAATTGATTTTTCTGATTGCCATGTCTTTTCTTGTGTTCTCCTTCGGAAAATAACCCTCAATTATCGGATTATAGTATTGAGGATTACTCTGATAACCCTGGTAGTATCCTTGTGAAGAACCATAATTATCAATAATTTGAGCTTGTCTTTGAATCAATTATCCTACTCCCTGGCTAAAACCCTCCCGGCGATTCTTAATTTCGCGCTTCTGGAAGGCGGATTCTCTTTTACTTCCTTTTCACTTGCAACGATAGGTTTTTTTGTAATCACTTCTAACATTGGCGGCTTGCAGGTGCAAATCATCTGATTTTTAGGACATCTGCACTTTTGAGAATACTCCCTAAATAGATTTTTAACTATCCTGTCCTCAAGCGAATGAAAACTTATCACACTAATTATAGCACCATCCCCTAATAAATGAAACACTTTCTCCAAAGTATTTTTTACATTTGTTAACTCTTGGTTAACTTCAATTCTTATTGCCTGAAAAACTCTTGTGGCAGGATGAATGGATGATTTTATCCTCGGCGTGCACTCAATTATTAAATCGGCCAATTCGCCTGTTGTTTCAATGGGTTTAACCTTTCTTTGCTCAACAATTTTTTTGGCAATTCTTTTTGAAAAACGCTCTTGCCCGTATTCACTGAAAATCCTTATCAAATCCTTTTCACTGTAGCTATTGACCACATTATAAGCACTAAAATCCGCATCTTTATTGAATCTCATATCAAGCGGAGCATTTTGGGAAAAAGAAAATCCTCTTTGCGCCTGTGTGAGCTGATGGTAAGATGCGCCCAAATCAAAGATAATTCCGCCTGTTATCTTATCAATTTTTAAATCTTGTAAAACTTCCGTAATATTTGTATAAGAATCTTGTACTATTGTTAAGTTATCGTAACCTTTAAGTTTTTCTTTTGCAGCATCTATCGCATCTTTGTCAACATCAAATGCGATAAGTCTGCCTTTTGGCTGAATTTTTTCCAAAATCAATTTGCTGTGCCCGCCGCCGCCCAAGGTTGCATCGACGTAAATAAGCCCGGCTTTACAGCCCAATGCATCCACCGCCTCTTTCTTCATAACCGTGTAGTGCTTAAAATCAGTCATTTCCCTCTTCACTCTTCACTGCTCACTCTTCACCCGATTATATCACGCATGACAACAAAGGGCACTTTTGCATGTCTTAACGGAACATATCAAAAAAGACCTCGTCTTACTAATTAGGTTTTAAGTTGGAATTGAGACTCAGTGATGTGTTACAAATTCATCCCATATGCTCGGGACGACAATCAATGCAGCATAGACGATGAACCCGAACAGTATCAGGTTAAAAGCTTCCATCTGTGGACTCCTAAAATAAGCTTACCTGTATATTATTCCACATTTGTTAAAAATATTAACTTGTTTTTCAATTCACTTAACAAAACTTAACCAAAGGATTTATGTTAATATGGGAGTAGAGGAAAATGAAAATGAAAATAGCAACACTTTTTAAAGAACTTTGCTGTTCAAGGTGTAAATCGGATTTTGATGAAGATTCTGTCGAAATAATGAGGGAAGAAGATGAAATGCTTGTCTTCAGGCTTGTTTGCCGGCAATGCGGAAAAAGCTTTGGGGTGGCATTCCTTGGGATAGGCGACTTTGAACTGAAAAATTATTCACAAGGCGATAAAGTTTTAAAGATGAAAGGTGAGCCTGAGCCGATAAATGAAGATGAAGTGCTTGATGCGCACAAATTCATCAAAGAATTTGACAAAAATTGGCGCAAATTTATTTCCGACTTGGATGAGTAGTTTTTTTTACACAAAAGGGTGACGAAAACAAAGTTTTCGTCACCCTTTTGTATTTTAAACACTAATTTTCTTTGCAAGAATAATACACGGTAAAAGCTGAAATTATTGCACTTATGCCTACAAGCGAATAAACTACTCTTGAAACATAGCTCATTTCTCCAAAAAGAGTTGCGACCAAATCAAAACCGAAAAGACCAATCAAGCCCCAATTAATAGCACCTACAAGGACTAAAACATAAGATGTGTATTTCAAAAAATTAAACATAACTGCCTCCTTATCAATGTCTTTTTATTTTATTTATAAAACAAAAAGACATTCAATCCTCTTTATGATTAAGAAAAAAGTCTAATTATTTTTTTGCTATTTTATCAATCATTTTTACAGAAAAAATAAAATGATTTAACATTTTAAATAGATAATAAAAAGTTGCCTGTCAATTTTTTTGTTCTATTATAATTTTTAGTCCGAGTATAAAAACGGAACAAAAATTTGAAAAAATATTGGTTTATTTTAATTTTAATATTGTTTTTAATATCTAAAAATGATGCTTTTGCGACTCAAACGGTTTTTAACGTTCCAAGTGCCGATGTGACAGAAAAAGGGCATGTGTTTTTGCAGGAAGAAGCTCAATTTCAACCATGGAATCCGGGTGCAAATTTTGTTAACACGTTTTATGCAGATTACGGGGTTGGTCATAATACAGAAGTGGGAGCTATATTGTTTAATGTCGGAGCCCCGGCTACACAAAACATTTCTATGGGCGTAGGGTTTAAGACGGCAATGCCGATAGCAGGATTAAAAGAAAAATTTCCCGAAAGAGAATTTAAGTTTACAATAGGAAGTCAGGTGTTAATTGGTATGGAAGGTAATGGCGTCGGAAATTGGACTTACGCACACTTGAGCGGAAGAGTTCCTAAAGTAAATACAAGACTAACTGCGGGTATGAGCTATGGCGGAAGACAAGTGTTCGGGGTTAACCACACATGTTTTATAGCTGCGGTTGAACAGCCTGTTACAAAAAAGTTTTCACTTATAGGTGATTGGTATTCAGGGGAAGAACATTGGGCAGGGTTTTTGATTGTAGGTGGAAGTTATAAATTGCCAAAAAATACCGCTGTTTATGCGGGTTATCAAATACCGAATTCGCCTCAAAACGGAACATCAGGTTTTGTAGTACAGCTTTCCAAGATTTTTTAAGATTGTCAACATGTATACTTGACAGATTCATTCTGTTTATTTTACACTATAAGTGTAGTAAATTGAAAGCCGAAAACATGCTTAAAAAACAATATTTAAAAACAGGTTCTTGTTGCTGCTGTAAAGATTTTAAGAAATCTTGCGGTAGTTTTTGTTGTGCATAGCATAAAAAATATAAAAAACGCTCGAGATTTCTTAAGAAATCTCGAGCGTTTAATTTGCACACAAAAACAGAAAAGTAAAAAATGAAAATAGATAATAATTTAAACACAAAAAATAATATTCAATTCAAAGGGCCTTTTGATGCGCCGATTACTCAGGCTTTAATGAACATTGACACAAATCCGATGTTAAATGCCGCACTTGTTGATACTGTTGCAATGGTGATACCAAGGACTTATGTTGACAGCAAAAAAAGAAATAAATATGCAGGTGCCGAAACTTTTTTCAGAGAAGCCACAGGAACAATTACGGTTTGTTTATCTTCGGGAGTAATTGCAAGCGGTATTGCATACCTTTACAACAAATTTTTTGATAAAAAGACAAACATTAAACCCAACCTTTGGATTACAAATAAAACTTTTGATATTTTAAAACATTCTTGGGATAAGCATAAAAATTCAAAAAGTTACGTAGCAGAAGTTTTACAAAATATATCAGGGCAAGACGGAAGAAAAAATGTTTCTTGGAAAGATATTCAATGGGGAAAAGTGGATTGGTACGAACATCCCACTTGGGATAATATCCGCTGGCATGATAAGGCTTTTGCAAACATAAAAAATGAATCCAAAAGCGAAGAACAGATTATAAAATTTCTCTCAGAGCTTATAAACAATAAAACCGCAAGCAGACATGATGTAAAAAATGCTCTTAAAATCCTGAATTACAGAATTTCAAACGCACTTGGCGTAAGCAATTCACTGACTGTTAAAGTTGAAGACAAAATTTTAAATACATCTTTAAACAATTTGATAAGAGATATTTATGATGCAGGCAAAAACATATTTACAAATGAAACTTTGGATTTAACCAAAGCCGGCAAAAAGCTCAAATCAATGAATACGACCAAAACTCTAGGCGCATTGGCAATAGCTTCTTCATTAGGGCTTATAAACCAATATGTAAACAGGCAAATCACCAAAAAACGCACCGGAAGCGATGCTTTTGTAGGGCACGAAAATTTTGGCTCAAAGGTGCAAAAGCAAACCAAAAAAAATAATAAAGGACTTACTTCATTAAAAATACTTGCAAGTGCAGGGATTTTCACTCTTGCAATGGGTGTTATGAAAATTAAAAACCCAGCCGATTTTATAAAAAGACTTGAATTTAGCGGACCTGTAACAAGCGGAAATGCCATTAAAACAGTTTATACAGCAACCTTAATCGGAAGATTTCTTGCCGCAAAAGACAAAACAGAGCTTCAAGAATCTGCTACAAGAGATTATTTGGGCTTTTTGAACTGGCTTGTCCTTGGCGGGTTTGTCGCAAAAGGTGTAGGGCAAATGCTTTTTGACAAAAAAATGAATACGCTTTTTAATATTAACAAAAAAGGTAATGGTATTTTACACTGGCTCAACGACATTACACCAAAATCTCACATGGAAATAGCCGCCAAGGGAAAAGATTTTGCCAAAGAAAATATTTGGAAAATAAATTTTATGCAAGCATCAGGACTTATTTATTCAACACTGGCTTTGGGCTTTGCCCTTCCGCTTTTAAACATATTCATATATAAAATGAAAAACGGGAAAAATCAGGCTGAAAACATTAAACAACCTACAAATTTATTGCAAAAACCTGAAAAACCAAAAGCTTTTGCAAATTTTAGATAAACAAATTTGAATTAGCAGAATTTGTTTCTGCAATATATTTTGCGACTCCGCCGAGTTCAACTCCGTCAATTAGTTCTTCTTCTTTTATCCCCATAACATCCATTGACATAGTACAGGCAATAAATTTCACCCCGCTTTGCTGCGCGGTTTTGATTAACTCCGGCAAAGAAAAAACGTTTTTGCTTTTCATAACCCATTTCATCATCAAAGTCCCAAGCCCGCCCATATTCATTTGTGAAAGAATAAGTTTTTGAGCACCTTTTGGCATCATAAAAGAAAACATTTTTTCTATAAAATTCTTTTTAATTTTTACATTTCCGGATTTTCTTAAAACGTTAAGCCCCCAAAAAGTAAAGAACATGCTCACTTTTTTACCGCTTGCCACAGCCCCGTTTGCGATTATAAAAGAGGCTAAAACTTTATCCAAATCGTTTGAAAAAACTACAATGGTTTGTCCGTCTTTAGTTTGTTGAATCATTACTTTGCCCTCTCCTTTTTTTATCGAAGCTTTAATCATTTTATTTTCCCTTGAAACATTTAATAAGGTATTTCCTGTCGTTTCGCACCAACCTTCGATATCAAGCGCAAAGCCCGAATCCGTTGTCAAAACTTCTATTATTTCGCCTTCTTTCAACTCTTTTATTGCCTCAGAAAGTTTTAAAATAGGGCCGGGACATTGAAGTCCGCAGGCATCAAGCGTTAAAACACTGCCCAAAGTGGTTGTGTTTGGATTAGAATTTAAAGCCACAATTCCCTTTTTATCTTTGGCAATTTCTTTGTAAAGAAGAAAGCCGCCTGATAAATTCAATACATTTTCAAACCCGTTTTGGATTAAAATTCTTGCCGCAACATAGCTGTTAAAACCTTTATCACAAAAAAGAACGACTTTTTTATCTTTAGGAATTTCGCCCATCCTCCATCTTAGCTGAGTTACAGGAATATTAACCGCACCTTCTATTGTCTTAACTTTAAAAGAAATTTCGGGTCTGACATCGACTATAAAAGCATCTTGTAAATCCTCATAGAAAGCAGGTTTTGAAAGTTTTTTCAAAATGTTATCAGCTGCCATTCCGACAATATTTACAAGGTCTTTTGCAGATGAATAAGGCGGTGCATAGCACAATTCGCTGTCTATCAGGTCTTGAACTTTGCCTCCAAATCGCATAACAGAAGATATTACATCAATTCTTTTTTCAACCATGTCAAAACCGACAGCCTGTGCGCCGAAAATTTTGCCTTCAGGCGAAAATAAAAGTTTTATCATCAAAGGAAAACTTCCCGGATAGTATCCTGCATGCGAATTTCCCCAAATATAGACTTTCTTATATTCGATTTCTTTTTTCAAAAGCTGTTTTTCATTGTTTCCGACACTTGCTGCGGTAAGGTCAAAAACTTTCACTACCGCTGTACCTTGAGAGTTTTTGTAAGTCGAATTAAGCCCTGCAATGTTATCGGCGATAATTCGCCCTTGCCTGTTTGCAGGTCCTGCAAGCGGGATTAGGGCTTTTGAATTTGTAACAAAATCAATAATTTCAACACTGTCGCCTGCTGCATAAATATTTTCATCCGAGGTTTGCATAAATTCGTTGACCAAAATACCTCCGGTTTGGCCTATGTCAAGCCCGCACTCTCTTGCAAGGCTTATTTCGGGGCGAACTCCTATTGCCAAAATTGCCAAATCATAAGGTATTTTTTTACCCGAATTAAGCTCAATTTCTTTTTGTTCAAAAGTTTTAACGCCGTCGGAAAGAATTAATTCAACACCATTATCGCGCATTTGGTTTTGCGCAAAAGCCGCTATTTCGGCATCCAAAGGTGCTAAAATCTGGTCTGCAAGTTCAACCAGCGAAGTTTTTATCCCTAAATGTGCCAAATTTTCTGCCATTTCAACGCCGATAAATCCGCCTCCTATAACAACAGTATTTTTAACTTCGTTTTTGCTCACGTATTCTTTTATTTTGTCGGCATCTTCAAGCATACGCACGGTGAAAATATTTTGGGCATTTATACCTTCAATCGGTGGTTTTATAGAGTTTGCGCCAAGTGCGAGAACAAGTTTGTCGTAGCTCATTTCATAATCATTGTTGATTTTTACGCTTTTGTTTAATCTGTTTATTAAAGTGACTTCACTATGAAGCCTCACGTCAATGTTTAAAAGTTCTTTAAAAACAGTAGGGTTTGAAACAAGCATTTTATCCCTGTCTGAAATAACATCAGAGCAAAAGTAAGGCAGTCCGCAGTTTGCGATTGAGATTTCGCCTGTTTTTTCCAAAATTGTTATTTGTGCATCTTCTCTTAATCTTCTAAGGCGCGCAGCACAGCTTGCTCCTGCTGCACCTCCGCCGACAATTAATATTTTCACTTTTTAATCTCCAACGATTTTATAATCTTTTTTACTTCATCATTTGTCACCCTGTAGCAAATTTGAGTGCCTTTTTTAAACCCTGTTATTATTCCTGCATTTTTTAAAATGTTTAAATGCTGAGAAACTGTTGGTTGAGCTATTTTTAGACCGTCAACCATCTTTGAAACATTACACTCGTCTTTTCCGCAAAGTCCGCAAACTATTTTAAGTCTTATGGGATGAGCCAGTGCTTTGAAAATTTCCGCGTATTTTTCCATATTTCCTCCTTATGTAATATTAGAATATACTAATATTACAATATTGTCAAGCGAGTGCAAAGTTTATTTTAAAAATTAAACTCTCGAAAATACTTCAACATTCACATCATCAAAAGTGTTTGTGGAAAAATAAGCACAAGATGCAATCATAGCAGCGTTATCTGTACAGTATTTCATCTGGGGGGCAAAAACTTTATAACCTTGATTTTCAAGTTCAAAAAACTTTCTTCTTATCTCGGAATTTGCTGCAACTCCGCCTGCCAAAACGACTTGTTTATAGCCTGTTTCTTCTAAAGCTCTTTTAACCTTTTTCAGCAATGTTTCTGATACGGTTTCCTGAAAGCTTGCGCAAATATCATTAACAGGAAGTTCGTCCGAGGCGGTTTTAAGGCTTTGGACGAGCCTTAAAACCGCCGTTTTAAGACCGCTGAAGCTGAAATCGTAGCCTTCAACCTTTGCTTCGGGAAGCTTATATGCGTTGGGATTTCCTTCTTTTGCCATTTTATCCAAAAGCGGACCACCCGGATATGGAAGCCCTATAAGCCTTGCCACTTTATCGTAAGCTTCACCGACAGCATCGTCAATGGTTTCGCCGATTATTTTCTGCTCGGAATGAGATTTAACCTCAATAATTTGAGTGTGCCCGCCGCTTACCAAAAGCGCAATAAAAGGCGGTTTTAAATCAGTATCTATGTAATTTGCGCAAACATGGGCATTTAGGTGATTTATCCCGATAAAGGGTTTATCCCAAACAAGCGCAAGGGTTTTTGCCGCATTAAGCCCAACAAGAAGTGAACCGACAAGTCCCGGCCCGACTGTTCCTGCAAAAGCGGTTATTTCTTCGGACTTAATTTTTGCCTGTTCAAAAGCTTCTTCAATTACAATATTAATTGCTTCTAAGTGCTCTCTTGCAGCAATTTCGGGGATAACACCGCCGTATTTTGCGTGGGTTTTAATCTGAGAGGCAACAACATTTGACAAAACTTCGCGTCCGTTTTTAACTACAGCGCAAGCCGTTTCGTCACAGCTTGTTTCTATAGCCATTATGTAGTTATCATAGCCCGAATTCTCGCCTATTTTAACTGTTTTATTGCTGAAAAGTGTCTTTTTTTCATTGTTCATAGTAATATTATATTACAAATAAATGGCTTAATTCTTTGTTTAAATGAATAGTAAATGGTAAATGGTGAATAACAAAAATGCAATTCTTAGATAAAGCTACAGCAAAAATAATTTCAGGACATGGCGGAAACGGCATGGTAGCTTGGCGCAGAGAAAAATATGTCGATAAAGGAGGTCCTGCAGGAGGCGATGGCGGAAACGGCGGCGATGTTTATTTCATAGCCGACGAAAATATGTCAACGCTTATGGATTTTAAATACAAATCCGTTTTTAAAGCAGAAGACGGCGTAAACGGCAGAAGCAAAAGCCAGCACGGAAAATGCGGAAAAGATTTGTACATAAATGTTCCTGTCGGAACTATGGTGAAAGACTTAAAATCAGGAAAAATCATCGGAGATTTGACAAAAAATTCCGACAAAATTCTTGTGGCAAAAGGCGGTAGAGGCGGTCGCGGAAACGCACGTTTCGCGACCGCCCAAAAACGCGCACCTCAGTTTTGCGAACCCGGCGAGCCTTCTATCGAAAGAGATTTGGAACTTGAATTAAAATTGATAGCAGATGTAGGGCTTTTAGGAATGCCCAATGCAGGAAAATCCACTTTCATAAGTAAAATAAGTTCTGCAAAACCAAAAATCGCAGATTATCCTTTCACAACGCTTGTCCCACACTTAGGGGTGGTGAAAAAACCATCCGGTGACGGTTTTGTCGTTGCGGATATTCCAGGGCTTATTGAAGGCGCAAGCGAGGGAATCGGCTTGGGACACGAATTTTTGCGACACGTTGAAAGATGCCGTTTTCTTGTCCATATCATTGATTTGACTATGGAAAAACCTGTCGAAAATTACAATAAAATCAACCTTGAATTAAAAAAACATTCCCAAAAACTCTCTGAGCTTTATCAGATTATTGCGCTTAACAAAATTGATGTGATTTCAATCAAAGACAGAAAAAATTTCTTCAAAAAATTCAAAGAAATTTCTGATGATGTGTTTTTGATTTCTGCGGTAACAGGTGAAAATATTGAAGAATTAAAACTTTTTATCGCGCAAAAAGTCGATGAAATAGAAAAACCTGCTTTTGAAGTTGATGTAGAAGAAGATTTAGACGCATACAACAACGATGACAGCTTGTTTGAAGTCGTTAAAGTCGATAAAAACGCATTCGCAGTTGTAGGCGGAAAAATTAAACGCTTGGCTCAAGTCAGCGATGCCAGAAATACAGAGCAGGTTTTAAGACTGCAGAATATAATGAAAAACATGGGAGTTATGGAAGCACTTAAAAAAGCAGGAATAAAAGACGGCGACACTTTAATTATCGGACATTTGGAACTTGTTTACTTTGACGATGAAGTGTAAAATGAGTGAACGGTGAGCCGTGAGCAGTGAACTGAGAAAGTTATTTTAGTTGAAAAGTCGAACAGTCGAATAGTTTATAAGAAGATAAGATAAGTAGATGCGTGAGTTATCCTACTACGCCTCTTGGCATCTTCGCCTCTTGTCCCCTGTTTTAACATTTCTATTTACCATTTACTATTTACTTTTTTATCGCGCCCCACGCTCGGACAAAACCTCTTTCGTACTTTATAAGATAGTATCGTTCGATATTGTCATATTCAATGGTTGCTTCCATATAAACCGGTTTTTCCTGAGGCGGAGCTCCTGTTCTTGCAAGCTTTGCGTTGATTTTATCCTGTTTTTTCTTTTCTTTTGCCTGCTGTTTTTGATATTTCTTGTCGTAGATTTTTTCTACTTCTTCTTTGCTTTCTTCCAGCTTAAAAACAGGAATTGTGGCAAAAATTTTATCCCCCTGAACTAAAAGTAAAAACGTCCTGTCATCAGATAAAACAAGACTGTAATGCCCGGGCGGAATATAATTTCTATCTTCATCATAAATAGGATCTTTAATTACCAAAACAGGGCAATCGCTTGACGGATGAGCATATCTGTAAATGGATTTGCTCTCATCAATAAGTCCTGAAGGATACATCGGATAAGGGGGATACGGAAAAAATTCGTCCATTGTTTGAGTTTGTATTGCAATAAGCCCTTCAATCATTTTTCTCTTATCCCGTTAAGTAATTTCAAAACAGTCTCATTAATCTGCAAAAAACTTTGCCCCAAAGCTTTTTCCTGTCCAACAAAAATTAATGACATAAATTTTTGAGACTTTTCGATTTTACCTTCTTTGAGCAAAAGTCTGTAACTTTCTCTCATAAGACGTTTGAGCCTGTTTCTTTTAACAGCTCGCTTGTGGGTTTTTTTGCTTACCACAAAGCCCGCTTTTGTAGGAGTTTGAAAATCGGTTTTTAATTTTCCGACCCAAAGCACAATCCCTGAAAAAGCGTAAGAATGCCTTATGCGATAAGTAGCACTAAATGCAGAATCCTTTTTTAATCTCAAATCCTTTTTCAACATGCTTAAATAATTGCATAAATAAGGTGCCGTGTCCAATGACAAGTTAATAGTAAAGAGTAAATAGAATTGTAGAAAAGTAAGGGGATTTAAAAGTTAAAATCAGGTTATAAATAAATTTAAAAGGGGCACAAATCAAATATCTGTGCCCTCTATTTACAATTTACTATTTACTATTTACTTTTATGCTCTTTTACTTCCTTCAACCGCCAATTTATGACGACCTCTTGCTCTGCGTCTGTTTAAGACTTCTCTGCCGCCGTCGGTTGCCATTCTTGCTCTAAATCCGCTGACTTTTTGTCTTTTTATTTTTGTTCCTTCAAGTGTACGTCTCATGCTATTTATTCTCCTGTATTTTAGTGTTAATATTTTGATGTTATTATAAAAGTAACACTTAGTCAATCATTCACTAACTATAAGGTTAATTATTATGAACAAAATTTTTAATCAAGCAGAGTTGAAAGTCGGATTTATCGGCTGCGGAAAAATGGCAAACGCCATGATAAAAGGTGTTTTGAGCTCAGGTTTTTTAGGGTCGGATAATATTATAGCATCTGAAATTTCTCAAGGACTTGCAAGTGTAAAAAAATCCGAACTGGGGATAAATATATTACTGGATAATTGCGAAGTTGCAAGGATTTGCGATGTTATATTCCTTGCAATCAAGCCTCATTTTATAAAAGAAGTTTTACAAGAAATAAAAGAAGAACTTCAAGGCAAGCTTGTCGTTTCAATTGCTGCCGGCGTCAAAACAAAATCGATAGAAGACCAAATCGGTGAAGTTGCGGTTATAAGAGTTATGCCCAATGCTCCTGCTGTTATAAAAGAAGGTATGAGCGGAATTGTAAAAGGAAACTTTGCAGATGAAGATGACGTCAATTTTGTGAAGGAATTTATGTCAAATATCGGCAAATGCATTGTTGTTGAAGAGGCACAAATTGATGTTTTGACGGCAATTTCAGGCTCAGGACCTGCGTTTTTCTATAAAATAATTCACGAAATGGCACTTGCAGGAGAAAAACTTGGGCTTGATTACGAAAAATCGAAGTTTTTGGCAATTCAAACCGCGATAGGCTCTGCAAAATTGATGCAATCAAGCAATCTTAATGCACAGGATATGATAAATATGGTTGCTACAAAAGGCGGCTGCACCGAAGTCGGTGTCGAATACATGAACGAAATAAATACAAAAGAATTATTTTTTGAATTAATCAAAAGAACAGCAAAAAAATCCAAAGAATTAGGATAAAGTAAGATAAATTTTCTTTAGGTACCTTTTGGTGACAAAAAGTGCCGAAAGAAAAACATACTCATCCAAAAGCGGCTAAAAGAAAATTTAAAATAATATTTTTTAGATTGCCGCGTCGCTTGCAAAGCAAGCTCCTCGCAACGACGTGAACGGCGAAGCATTAATCCGGACACATTTACTCCCTCGCAATGACGTGGTTTTTATAAATTTAACTTTAATTTTTTATTTTTAATTTCATTATTTTTTCAAAAGAAATTTCTATATTTTCTTTTAATTCTTTGTCTAAGAGGGCTTTTTGCGCAAGATTTTCTATAATTTGAATTGTTTCATCAAACGAATTTCTGTACAAAAGTATATTTACCCCCGCCTTTATAGCCATTTCACAAGCTTTTGTACTCTCAAAACCCAGCGCACCTTGCATTACCATGTCATCCGTGATTATAACCCCTTCAAAGCCCAAATTTTTGCGCAAATATCCTATGGCATTTTTGCCGAGGGATGTGGGGATTTTCTCTTTATCAAAACAGGCACAGTGCAAATGCGCTGCCATAATCATCGGCGCAGAAATTTCCTTAAAAGGTTTTATGTGAATTTTTTCCATTTCTTCAAACGGCAAATTTATTTCAGGAAGAGTCAAATGACTGTCCTGATTGGTGTCGCCGTGTCCGGGGTAGTGCTTAAGGCAGGGAATAATCCCGTTTTTTAAATACTCCTGCGTTACGATTTTGCCAAATTTTATCACCTCATCGGTTTTATCGGAAAAGGCGCGCTCGCCTATAATAGGGTTATCTGGATTTGTGTTCACATCAACACAGGGCGCAAAGTTAAGATTAATTCCAAAATCTTTTAATTCGCACGCAATTTGTTCTGTCTGGTTTTTTAAAAATTCTTCACCTTTTTGAGCTGCATATTTGGGGCTTAAATATTTTTTTCCGTCGTGAATGTTCTCAGTTCGCTCTACCCTTCCGCCTTCCTGGTCTATAGACAAAAACGGAAAAATTAAAGCTTCTTTTTTGATTTCATTTATTAAATTTTTGAATTGTTTTTCGGTTTTAATATTTTGAGTGAAAAAAATCACCCCGCCCAAACCCTTTTGAAGCGCAGCTTTAAGGTTGGGATTGCCGCTTAAAGTTTCCCCCTCCAATCCCAAAATAAACATCTGATAAAGTTTTTCTTTAGTACTCTTATTCACTTATTTACTTATTCACCTATTCACCTAAAATATCATACATTTAATTGAGGCTAAAAATCAAGGTTTTATGTAGTATATGTATATATATTAGGGGGATGGATGTCTTATGAAAAAAATATTGGCGTTACTTATTATAGGTGCTTTGGTTATTTTAACCTTATCGTTTGATTCTGCCTTTGCGGCAAAAAAGGGAGGCAAAGGAAAAGGTTTGACGCAGGAAGACTTGGATACAATGTCTGCAAGCGTTGATACTTTGACCAAAAAAATCTACGCAAACGGACTTTTTTCACCAACAGATAACGAAAATTTAATTGATATTAAAATAAAACTTGATAACCAGATGTTGGTTTCCCCCGATCCTTCACTAGCACCTTTGTATTACAAAGTTGGAGTGCTTTACAAATCAAGACAAATGAAAGACGAAGCGGTCGAATGTTTCCAGACAATTTTGGAAAATTTTGCAGACACGGCACTTGCGCCAAAGGCTACAGCACAGCTTAAATCTATGGGCGTTGAAGTTAAAGCTCCTGAGAAAAAAGAGGGTGACGCTGCGGAATA
Source organism: Candidatus Gastranaerophilaceae bacterium (assembly GCA_035354275.1). Lineage (GTDB taxonomy): Bacteria > Cyanobacteriota > Vampirovibrionia > Gastranaerophilales > Gastranaerophilaceae > DAOQAU01. The sequence continues at coordinate 16,747 of DAOQAU010000009.1, read as the reverse complement.
ATTTTGACTGAACGGCTGAAAAGCTTAATAGGTGAAAGGTTTAAAAAAGTGAATATGTAAATAAGTGAATAAGTTCATTTTGTTGCTTCGCAACTACAATAAAAACTTTTCACCCCTTCACTCTTTAAGCCCTTAATCCAATATGTTTAGTTTTATTAAAAATGATTATTTTTTTAACATAACCGCAAATACCCATGCCTACATGGTTGCAATAGTTCATTAAGAAAGTTTACCAAAATTAATGTAAAACTTTTAATTTTAAAGCCAAAGTCGGAAGTTTAACAATGGCAATATTTTCACGAATAAATCCAAAATAATTGTAAAAATTTTTTGAAAAAATCAAATTAATAATTATACTTTTAAACGGTTTTGAGTTATTATTATCTATACCTATTTAAATTTTTTTGGGAGAAATGAAATTACATCATCCAATCGATGTAAAGGGTTACAAACAAATTTATAATGTGTTTGTAAGGTTTAATAGTCATCTTTTTTTGGAGGCAAGTTGTTAGAACACGGTTACATACAAATCTATACAGGAGACGGCAAAGGCAAAACCACAGCGTCTTTGGGGCTTGCTCTAAGAGCTTTGGGGCATGGCTGGAATGTTCTTATTATACAATTTACCAAAGGTGATTCAGCGACTTCCTACGGAGAGATTGTTTCTGCGTCAAAATTTCTTCCAAACCTTGATGTTATGCAATTTGGCATGGACAGAGTGGTTTATTCTCATAATATTTGTATGGAAGATTTTAAAGAAGCCAAAAAAGGCTGGGAATTTGCAAAAGAAGCCATTCAAGGCGGAAAATACCAGCTTGTGATTTTAGATGAAATAAATATTTGCATTGCAATGAATATGTTAAAAGTGTCCGAAGTAAAAGAAGTGCTTTTGAACAAGCCGGAAAATCTTGAAATAGTTTTGACCGGAAGGTACGCTCATCCTGAGCTTAAAGCACTCGCTCACCTTGTTACCGAAATGCAGCCTGTCAAACATTATTTTGACATGGGTGTTATGGCAAGACAGGGTATTGAGTATTAATATTAGATTGGGGACTAAAGAGAGAAGTTTTAATAAGCATAATTTATGCTTATTTTCCTTGCAAAGTTTTTAGAACAAAACCTTTTGCCTTTGTCAAAATTAACTCTGGAACTGATGCAAAAATAAATGCAAGAACTTTTAAATCACTCTTATTCTTTTTGTAAATATCCCCGTAGATATCAAGCTGAAACAAAATAGGCTTTTTTGATTTTTTTATGTAACTTTCGGGATGAATTCGCCATTGAGTTAATTCTTCATTTATGTAATAAAATTCATTTCTGTAAGCCAAGTGAATCCAAAGCCACCAGTCGAGAAAAACATCACAAGGTGATTTAAAATCGACATTTTTAAGCACCTCTGTTTTAACTGCAACTGTTGAAAAAGTAAATATAAGATTTTTTTGCATAAAATCAAAAAACAGATTTTTTGGAAAAATCATTTTTGAAAGTTTTTCTTGCGTTTTTTCAAAATCTTTTATTCTGTATTGGGGCATGTTTTCTTTTCCGATAAATTCTACAGAATTAAAAATAAAATTTGTATCAGGATTGTTTTTGATTACTTCGATTTTTTTCAAGAGATTATCGGGCTTGAAAACGTCATCGCTTTCCAAAAACGCAACCCAATCACCAGTTGCGTTTTCAAGCCCGAGCAAAATTGTTTCTTTAAGCCCTCTGTTTTGCCCGTTTTCGTGCTGAAAAAGCTTAATCCTGTCATCTTTTTGACAATATTTTTTAATAATTTCGACAGAATTGTCCGTTGAGCCGTCATCGACAATAATCAATTCCCAGTTATCGTAAGTTTGAGCGAAAACCGAATTAATTGCCTCTTCAATATATCGGGCATAATTATAACTTGCGGTGATGATTGTTATTTTCTCTTCACCCTTCACTCTTCACCCTTCACTTTTTACGAACAGCCGGAGTATCCGCAGTTTAAGCAAATAAAACAGCCTTCTGCCATTTCAATAGAATTTCCGCACTCAGGACAAACTACGGTTTTAAGTTCACCTGTAGGTTCGTCAATGGGTTTAATTTCAATTTGCGGTGTTTTTTTAGCATCCAAATTCATAGGCTGGAAAGTTCTGCTGTTATTTCTGTAAACGGTAATTCCCTTTAAATTATTTTCAAACGCCAGAATGTAGGCTTTTTCTATATCTTCTCTTGTAGCATGTTCTTCAAAGTTAATTGTTTTAGAAACAGCGTTGTCGGTATGAAGTTGGAATGCTGCCTGCATAAGAACATGCCATTCCGGCGTTACATCATGTGCCGTTACAAAAATCTGTTTTGCCTTTTGCGGAACATTGTTAACATGAGCTACAGAACCGTCTTTGGAAATTTCTTTCATAAGATTTTCCGAGTAAAACCCGTTTTCTTTTGCGTATTTTTCAAAAACAGGATTAATTTCAAGCATTTCTGTTCCGTCCATGACATTTCTTAAAAACACAAGCCCGAACAGAGGCTCAACGCCGCCCGAGGCTGCTGCTATCATAGAAATTGTACCGGTGGGTGCAATACATGTTGTAGTGGCATTTCTTATGCCAAACTGTTTGATTTTAGCGTCAAGGTCTGCCCACATTTCATCGGAAATCATGCCTGCTGATTTGCCTTTGTATTTGTTGGAAAGGAAGTTGCCTCTTTCGTAAACGCTTCCTTTAAAGTTGTTAAAAGCACCGCGCGATTTTGCAAGTTCCAAAGATTCAATTTTTGAATGGTAATCGATAAATTCCATTACTTTATAAGCTAAATCAGTACCTTCTTTTGAACTGTAAGAAAGCCCCAACTTCATAAGCATATCAGCCCATCCCATAACACCAAGCCCTATTTTGCGGTTGTTTTGAACCATTTCGCCGATGATAGGAAGCGGATAATTGTTTATGGTAATTACGTTGTCGAGAAAATGGATTGAAAGTTTTGTGATTTCTTCAAGCTTATTCCAGTCAACATCCAAGCCGTTTGAGGTTTCTTTCAGCATTAAACCCAGATTGATTGAACCTAAATTGCAGGCTTCATAAGCCAGCAAAGGCACTTCCCCGCAAGGATTTGTGGATTCGATATCGCCCACAAGCGGAGTCGGATTATCATCATTCATTTTGTCGATAAATACAATTCCGGGCTCGCCGTTTCTCCAAGCACCGTCAACTATCAGATCAAAAACTTGTTTTGCACTGAGTTTTCCCACTGCTTGCTTTGATTTGGGGTGATACAAATTATAATCCTGATTATTTTTAAGTGCGTTCATAAATTCATCTGTTATTGCAACAGAGATATTGAAATTGTTTAATTTGTTGTTATCGTTTTTGCAGTGGATGAATTCGATAATATCGGGGTGGTCAACTCTTAAGATGCCCATGTTAGCCCCGCGTCTTGTCCCGCCTTGTTTGACGGCTTCGGTTGCTGCGTTAAAGACTTCCATAAAAGAAACCGGACCTGAAGATACGCCCATAGTTGAGCGCACAACGTCATTTTTAGGTCTTAATCGAGAGAATGAAAACCCTGTTCCGCCGCCACTTTTGTGAATAAGGGCTGTGTTTTTGATTGTTTCGAATATTCCTTCTAATGAGTCTTCGACAGGAAGAACAAAACAAGCAGAAAGCTGTCCCAGTTCGCGCCCTGCATTCATTAAAGTCGGTGAATTTGGCATGAAATAAAGGTTTGTGATTGCTTCATAGAATTTTTTAGAAAGACTATCGGCTTCAGCCTGAGATTTTCCGTATTTAAGCTCGGCATTTGCGATACTTGAAGCCACGCGGTTAAACATATCCGCGGGTGTTTCAACGCATTTGCCTTCTTTATCCCTTTTTAAATATCTTTTTTCTAAAACTTTAACGGCATTTTCCGATAATTTTAACTTGTCGTTCACTTTTTCTCCCAACTCTAGACTCACATTAACCTCCATGACCTAAAAATTCCTAGTTTATCCATTTTACACTAAAAGAACAGGGCATGGGAACATGTTTAAGAAAACGTAACGAAAGGGACAAAAGGTGAATAAATAGGCAAATAAGTAAATAAGTGAATAAGTGAATAGGTGAATAAGTTCATTTATAATTAATTCACGTCATTCTGAGGCAAAGCCGAAGAATCTCATTTAGTAGGGTGCATTTATGCATCTTTTTTTGTCGTTGCGAGGGGGTAAATGTTTCTGGATTTAATGCTTCCGCCGCTTACGTCATTGCGAGACACGGAGCGACGAAGCAATCCAAAAAACTAAAAACTATTCTACTCTGCAGACCAACCTTATAACCTGTTGTTTACTTGACAATCAAGCATGTATTGAATACGATATAAAAACATTAGGGAGACATGGCCAAGTGCCCGCCGGCGAGGCTAGAGGCAAGCGAGATGACGTAGTCATCGAGTGGAGTCGAAAACCGGCAGAGTTTGAGGCTTTGCCTCAAAGCAGGACGGTTTGAGCGGAGCCGTTTTTGAAAAGTTAATAATTAACAAAATGTATGGAGACATGGCCAAGTGGTAAGGCAGGAGCCTGCAAAGCTCTTATCCCCGGTTCAAATCCGGGTGTCTCCTTATTCTAAACTTAAAAACAAAGATTCATAAAGTAGGTTGGGCTTGCCAGCCCAACAAAGAAGATCGTGATATTTTTAAGTTTAAAATAGCTGAAAGGTTATTTTAGTTGAAAAGTCGAATAGTTTTCTTTTCACTTTTCATCTCTTACTACTCACTATTGAAAGGGCTGTTGGCACTCTGCCGAACAAAAGCTGACTAAATGTCAGGTTTTGTGAGAGGAAGGTAGCGCAGTAAAAATAGACAAAACTGGTTCAAATAAATTATAACAATAAACATGGGCTGTTGGCGCAGTGGTAGCGCACTTGCTCGACACGCAAGGGGTCACTGGTTCAAATCCAGTACAGCCCACCATAAAAAAGAGAGTTCAGAGAGAACCCTCTTTTTTTATTGCTTTTGAAAAATTTAGTGTTACTATAAATTCAAGGAAAAATGTATTTATTTTTCACCGAAAATCGTATCTTTTTACAAGTTTATCACATTTTGTTTACTAATAAGCATAATTTAACATAAGGATTAATTATAATGGAAGAGCAAGAAATTAATGTATTAGAAAATAAACCTCAACGAAATTGGAAAAATGTTATAAAAATTTCTTTAATAACATTAGCTATATTACTAACTGTTGGATTTTTGCTAAGGCTATATATAATGACTCTACCAATAAATGGAGACGATATATATTGTGAATATAAGGGAAAATTCAATAAAATTGTTTGTGTTCAAACTGGGGATATTGTTCCTGATTGGTTAGATTTAGACGATAGTATTTCAAGAGGATTATTTGGTGGCAATGTTGATTATTCAATGAGATTGATTTTTGCTAAAGATACAAATATGTATACATCACTTAAAATGGTTGATAAAGTATTTGTTACAGATTTAAGAAGAAAATTTATTTATGAAAAAGCTGAACAAACCCTAAGTGATTATATAAAATTCAAAAAATTTGTCCTTGGAAGTAAAATGAGTAATTGGGGTTCGGTTGTTTTATATTGCTCAAATTCAAATTTAACTGAGGATGTTTGTAAACAAATGAAAAGTCGTCATAAATAATTTTTAAACTATTTTAAGTGAAATAGGTCAAGCGAGCATGGTGGGATTATTATCCCGCCGTTTTTGGATTGCCGCGTCGTTCGGCTAACGTCTCACTCCTCGCAACGACGGAATATCGGTTTTTCCCCGACCATATCGGAGTGAATAACTGACACTTAGCGAAACAATTTTAAAGCGAGTGTGTTTGAGCGGATTTTTAGCTAATATTTACGGATAACAAAAAAATGTAGCGAGTTCGCGAGCTTGAGTTGAGCTTAGTGTCAGTTAATGAATGTAGATCAGGTCGTGGCTTTTGCGCCGCTTTTGCCACCAAAAGCGGCTAAGAAAAAATTTAAAATAATGTTTTTTGGATTGCTTCGGCTAAAGCCTCGCAACGACGCGGGGTGCTACTATCTATTTCTTATTTCCTATTTCCTGCTATAAAATGACATGTTATAATTGTTAAAAAAGGAGTATATTGTATGAAATTCAAAACAGAATATTTGTGGTTTAACACCGAAAAACACAGAGAGTACAAAAATATTAAAGACCAGGTGCAGGATATTGTGACGCAAAGCGGGGTACAAGAAGGCATGGTGCTTGTTTCTGCGATGCACATAACAGCGGGAATTTATGTTAATGACGCAGAAAGCGGCTTAATTTCTGACATCGACAAGTGGCTTGAAGAAATTGCTCCCTTCAACATAAATTACAATCACCACCGCACAGGCGAAACCAACGGCGACAGCCATCTTAAAAGCCTTTTAATCGGGCATGAGGTAATTGTCCCTATTACAAAAGGTCAGCTTGATTTCGGACCATGGCAGCAGATTTATTATGCCGAATTTGACGGACAACGCAAAAAAAGAGTTATTGTAAAGGTTATGGGCGAATAAAAGTCAAATTCGGCGCGAATTTTTGTATGCTTTAGACAAAAATTGCAAATTAATGTATAATATTTGTAAAAGAGGGCTTATGAAAAAGATTTTAGTTTTATTGGTTATTATTTCACTTACGCTTCCGGCTTTTGCTCAAGGGACAAAAAAAACACGCCTTGATAAGTGTTTTGAGATAAGCAGGCAGGCTGAAGCAAGAAAAGACAGCGAACTTTTCAAAGATTATGCTATGTGCGTTTATCGAACAAACAAAAAGGGAATCGTACCGAAAGATGAAATAAAAGTGCTTGACAATCAGGCTTTGGGGTTAATAGTAAAATACTATACAACCAGATATTCTCAAACTCAAAATAAAAAAGACTTTGAAAAAGCCCAAAAATATGCATTTGCAGCATTAAAAAACAGGACAAACGACCCTGAAACTATTTATAACACAATTCTTTTATTTGCACTTGCCCTGGATGAAGAAAACATGCTTTTGACTTACGATTACTGGCAAAAAATAAGCCCCGAAGATTCTGCAAGAATAAACTCTGAATTTGGGCAAAATATAGAAAAAGTAAGAGAAACAAAATCCCTTCTGAAACATAACAGAAATTATTATATGAAAAAACGCATAGGCACAATTCTCTACAGTGTCGGCTATGACATGCCTTCTTATGCAATGGAAGCAGGAGATTATCACAAAAAAGAAGTTCCGCCCTGTATTTATTCAATAGAAAATCTTCAATATAAATTTGAATATTAAAATTATTCCCTGCATTGATGAGGATGCGGAAAAATTTGAAAAATGACAATTTTTCTTAATTTTTCAAATCCGACCTGAGAAGTGCTACACCCATACCGGCTGCGAGATAGCCGGCGGTATGGGTGTAAGCCGGACAGCGGATTTTCGGTAGAGTGAGCGAAGCGAAACTCGTAAGGTGTGGCGAAACCACACTTTCGCCACACCCCGAATAATCCAAAACAAGGGAGATTGCGAGAAAAATTTTAATTTTTCCGCAAGCTCGATAGCAAAAAAAATATTTACCTGTTTTTATAAAACAAAAAGGTAGATATTCAATATGCAAATCAACTTATCATCACAATATAAAACCCAATCTAAAACATTTTCTCAACAAAGCTTTAGCGGTTATTTCGCATGCCCGATTAAAGAAATCCACATTCATCCTGTAGCAGAAGTTGACGGTGTAGCACAAGAGTTGCAACAAAAATGTTCAAATTATTTTGACATTATTTTGCAAACTGATAACGAAATTGTCAATCTGAATAAAGCTAAACCTAATAATTACATAAATACCCGATTAAAACCATGGTCTCAAGATTACAAAGTATTTTTGGAATCCGGAACTGTAGGCTCTTTATTTTTAAACGCCGAAAAAGCTCTTTTGGAATTATCCGAATTTCTTGGATTGAATTGTAAACAAATCTCTTCAGACTTTGCTGGCGGAAACTTCTTTATAGGTAAAAAAAATGACGGTGAAACTTTTATGCTGCTTGGAGAAAAATCCCTTTTTAATAAAGACGGAAGAACCATATCAAAAGATTTTGAGATTAAAAAGGGAAATATTTTAAAAATTCATCAGTCAGATTTTCACATTGATATGACTGTAAGACCACTTATTTTCCCTGATGTTTTGGTCGCTGACGAAGACATGCTTTTAAATCTTTTAATGAAAGAACCTGAGGTTAAAAGAAATAAAAAACTGAAAAATAAAATTTTAAAAATGTATAATCACAGAAAAAAATATCAAAATATTGAACGATATAAAGAAACAAAACAAATTATCAAAGAAATTGAAGAACATGGGCTTAACACAATAAAAGTTCCCGGAATCCTGGGCGAAAACAATTTGAATTTTATGAACGCTATTGTGCACCAAAATCCTGACGGAAGCCTTATTTATATAACAGGCGGAAGCACTTTGTTTAAAAAAGAAGGAATTAATCTTAATAAAATTTTTGAAAAAGCCTTAAAAAATGCCGTTCCACAGATTAAAGATGTAATATTCATCGAATGCAAGGATAAAATAGGAGAAACTATTTTAGAAGGCACCTTAAAAGAAATTCATGGCGGGCTTCACTGTATGTGCTGCGAAAGACCTGATTTTGAGCGTTGGAATAAACTTATAAATGAAAAATGAAATTAGAAATTTGTAAATTTTTGTATTTTTTCGCGCCTTCTAATAGCAAAAAAAATTTTTGCAAGTTTTAATATTTTAAAGAAAGGGTTAATATTTAGTGTTGAGGATATTAAACTATAACGGACAAATAACGTTTGGAAGCGGCAACAAATTTGCCATAAATCGCAATAAAAAACAAGAGGGCGAAAGTGAACTTGCGATTTTATTTTCAAACGATGCCCACGGGAAAATCGGTAAATTACCGAATTTAAAAACCGCCAGAGATGAATTTGTTTCTTCTTTTAAAGACAAAGATGCCGCCTCCTTTGTGCTTACAACGGGAGATAATTTTATAGGAAGCAGTTCTAAAATATATACTATATGGAGTGAATTTTTAAACAATTTTTTTAAACCGGAGGCACAAACAATCGGCAACCATGAATTTGACCACAGTTTTGAACATTGCGCAAAAATAATAAATAATTCAAATATTCCGACTCTGGCAGGAAATCTTTTTGCACTTGAAAATAAAATGTTTGACGATATGAAAAAAAACGGCAAATTAATAAATTCGACCGTAATCGAAAAATCAGGACAAAAATATGGATTTATAGGAGTTACCGCCACAGATATTTTTGAATACAAATCCAGAGAATCTGTTGACGGCTTAGATGTTTTTGATTTTGAAAAAACCAGAGAAATTATAAAAAACGAAATTGAAAAACTTCAAAAACAAGGCATAAATAAAATTATTTTACTTTCCCATCTCGGGTATATCCCTGATTTGCTTATTGCCGGAGCATTTGAAAATATAGAAAACGAAAAAGAAAAAAATATTCTTTCAAAAACAATTTCTCTTAAAGGGATAAAAACTTTTGAAGGATTAAGAGGTATTGACATTATAATCGGTGGACATTCACACGAAGAAATTCAAGGAAGCAACAGCATAGAAAAAATAAGACAATTAAATAAAGATTATTCCTCAAGTGATTTGGAAATATTAACCTCGCTTAAAGGCACTTATGTAAATCTTGTGACTCCCGAAAACGCAGAGCCTGTTTTGATAGCTCAAGGCGGTGCGGAAAATAATTATGTCGGATTCATAGATGTCATTTTTAACGAAAAGGGTGCTATAAAAAAAGATAAAATAATAAATAAGCTTTTAAGCGTGAGTGATTTTAAAGAAAACAAAAAAGTCTCCGCATATATTTCAAAAATAATAGGAAAAAAACAAGATATTTTAACACTTAAAACCCCTTTTGTCGATCCTCAAAGAAAAAGCGAAAATGCTATTCAAAATATGCTTGCAGATTCAATAATTAAAAAAGCAAACCATGAACTTCCAAAAGCTGATATTGCACTAATACACGGAGCAGCGGCGAGAGGAGGGCTTAGCGGCAAAGTCTCAAATTGGGATATTGAGCATGATATTTTACCATTTTCTGATAAAGTTTATATGATTAAACTTTCAGAAAAAGATTTGGTTGATACAGTAAATAATACTGCCGTCAGGTCTTTGGTTCTTATAGGTAAACCTGTTTTAATGCACCCTAGCAAAAACCTTCGATATACCATATCAAATACCCCCAAAATCTTAGAAAACGGGAAAAAACTTTACGTAAGAGATATTACAATCACTGACAAAAACGGAAAAGAAAGAAAAATTGATTTAATTAATCCTTCCGTAAAAAAAGAATTTAATGTCCTTGTTGAAGAATATTTTCTTCAAGGAGAACCCTGCCTTGGCGGCAAAGAAGGCTTTGAAGCTTTGGCACTTGAAGGCTTTGCAAAATACATCGCAGGTCTTGCCCAAAAACCTGAAGGTATTTTAAAAGAATATAACTGGTCAAGCAAAGACGTTTTTATTGAATATCTTAACAAAAAATATAAAGGCAAAGAAATTGAATTTCTTCCCGATGGCAGAATAACCATAATTAAAGATGAGCCTGTTGAAACAAAAACAGCTTAATTACTCAATTTTTTGAAGAATATCATCTGCTATATCAAAGTTTGAATAAACATTTTGCACATCATCATGCTCTTCAATTCGCTCTAAAAGTTTTAAAATCTGGCTTGCAATTTTTTCATCCGTAATTTCAATACTGTTTTGAGGCAATCTTGTTAATTCTGCGCTTATATTTTTAAATCCTGATTTTTCAAGCCCTTCAACTACACTTTGAAAATTTTCAACAGAAGTTATGACTTTATAATTTTCGTCATCTTCCATTACATCATCTGCACCCAAATCCGCTGCTGCATCAAATAATTTTTCAAAATCTTGCAACTTTGAAAATGATACAATGCCAACAGGCTTAAACATCCAACCTACACAACCGTTTTCGCCCAAATTTCCGTTATATTTTGTGAAATAACTTCTTATATCGCCTGCCGTTCTGTTGCGATTATCTGTTAAAGCCTCAATAAATATAGCTACTCCGCCTGCTCCGTAGCCTTCATAAGTCAATTCTTCAAAATTTTCTGCGCTTCCAAGCCCCGCGCCTTTTTCTATTGCCCGTTTAATATTATCTGCAGGAAGCCCCGCTGATTTTGCCCTGTCGATTGCCGTTCTCAGACGAAAATTTGCCGCAGAATCAGCTCCGCCAAGTCTTGCCGATACCATTAATTCCCTTGAATATTTTTGAAAGACAACCGCTCTGGCAGAATCTACTTTTGCCTTTTTACGCTTTATTGTTGCCCATTTAGAGTGCCCAGACATTAATTTATACCTTATTCTATAATTTCTTCTTCTTTAATTTTAGCAACGACCATTTTTGCCATTTCTTTTGCAATAATGTTTTGGGTTTTTTCAGGGCAATTTTGAAGCATGCTCATAGCAGTTTTTAGAGTTGAATCTATGTCATACCAACGGGAACTTCTTTCTTCTTCCACCCCTGCTTCAACGGCGGAGATAATATCTTCAACTGCTTCGTATTCGGACTCTTCAATGTTATGCTCAATAATTATTTTAATTAAATTCAAAGCAATTTTGATTTGCGTTTCATCGTCTGAATTTTCCAAAGTTTTCATAGCCGAAGACAAAACAGGATCCTTATCATACCAACGTCTGAAATTTGGGCTGTATTCTTCTTTCATCTCTTTCTCCTTTTTATAAACACTAAATCTTTAATTAACCGTTTTTAAAAGTAACCCCTTTGATGCCTTTAGGATATTCCCAATCTATATTTTTGCTCGGACATACAATTCTGCACGCGCCGCATTCAAGACAATTTTCGTGTCCGATTAAGAGTTTTTTGTTTTCTTCATCCCACTCATAAACGTGCGCAGGACAAATATATGTGCAGACTTTTGAAGTACACAGCAGACAGATTTTGTTGTCTGCCTTTAGGTGTGATTCTTCATCGGGTACATACTTTACCTTAAAAAGTTTATCATCTATTGTTGGTTTTGATTTTTCTTGATTTTCGTCCATTATTTTAAGACTCCTAACATAAGTTTTACAATATTCACAAAATCCTTAAACAATTCGGATATACTTCTGTCTGTGAAAATACTTTTGATGAAAGAACGGTATTTATCACGTTTAGGGATACTGTCAACTGTCGTAAACATTTTGAAAAATGATGCTATTTTTTCAGGGTAATAGCCAAGGAATGATTCTGCCCTGTCGTGAATTATGTTCATCAAATTTTTATAACTTTTCAAATCTTTTAAGATGAAAGAATTTTCAAGCTTTTTCTGATACAAAGCAAGCATATTTGCGCTAAAATCGCCTTTTGTAAGTGCTTCGATTGCTGTTTCGCCCGCAAGTTTTCCGCTAATCATGGCAAGATTTGTACCTTCCCAGTGAAGATTATTAACCAACATAGCACCGTCACCTGCTATCATAACCCCGTCAGAAAAAAGTTTCGGGATTTTATTAAAACCGCCTTCAGGAATTAAGTGCGCGGAGTATTCCACCAATTCGCCGTCTTTCAATAAAGGCTCAAGGCGAGGGTGGCTTTTTAACTGGTCTAAAAGTTCATAAGGCTTAAGGTTTCTTTTTGCAAGTTCATCCAAGCCAACTCCTAAACCTATAGAAACAGATTCTTTGTTCGTATAAACGTAGCCCAAACCTAACATTCCAAGCATTGGCTCACCGAAAATCTCATATATTGAGCCTTCGCCGTCTTCAAGATTAAATCTTTCTTCTATTTTTTCTTTGCTTAGTTTTATAACTTCTTTAACGCCAAGTGCCACGTCTTTTGGCTTAATTTCTTTTCTGAGCCCGAGTTTTTTTGCAAGAAGCGAATTGACTCCGTCTGCAAGAATTACTATATCAGAGTAATATTCTTCCAACTCTGTGATAACTCCGACGACTTTATTTTCTTCAATAAGAAGGTCTTTAACAACGGTTTCTGTAACCAGAACCACGCCTTCTTTTTGGGCTTCCTGAGCCATCCAGCGGTCAAATTTGGCGCGAATAACAGAGTAACTGTTTACTTCGCTTTTTTTGTCAAAATATGAAATCCCGACAGCATCGTCTTTGGTGAGCATCAAATATTTGTGTATTACGGTTTTTCGCTCAATAGGAGCACTTTGTTCAAAATTCGGGAAAATTTCTTTTGTCGGCTGAACATAAATAGCACCGCCAAACATGTTTTTGCTTCCGGAAAAATTTCCGCGCTCTATTAAAATAACGCTTTTCCCTGCTCGGGCGATTGTCACTGCCGCAGAAATACCTGCCGGACCTCCGCCTACAACTATTACATCTGTTTTATTCTTCATTTAAGGTTCTCCTCGAAGTATGAAATAATTATATAATGAAAAAACTCGTTTGTAAATTGTTTAAATTTATTGTACAATCGGGGTAAATTTAGGAATCGAGGATATGCAATGCTTATAATAATGACGCATGGAGCAACTGAAGAAAACATATCAAGCGTAAAAACTTTTATTGAAAAAAAAGGGTTTTCCGCCCACATTTCAGTCGGCGAAATTCATACCGTAATCGGTGCTGTAGGCGGCAAAATTATTGATTCTAGAGACATAGAACTTTTAGATGGTGTCAAAGAAGTTATAAGAATATCTTCGCGCTACAAGCTTGCAAGCAGAGTTTTTCAACAAGAAGATACGGTTGTTGAAGTAAACGGGGTTAAATTCGGAGGTGAACATCTTGGAATAATTGCAGGACCTTGTACCGTTGAAAGCTATGAACAAACGGATAAAACGGCTAAAGCTCTTTCAAAAAGCGGGGTTAAAATTTTAAGAGGCGGGGCATTTAAGCCCAGAACTTCGCCTTATGACTTTCAGGGACTCGGCGAAGAAGGTTTAAAAATAATAAGAGAAGTTGCCGACAAATACAAAATGGCTGTAGCATCTGAGATTATGGAAATTTCTCAAATTCCTTTATTTGAAAAATACGTCGATATTTTTCAAATTGGAGCAAGAAACATGCAAAATTTTAATCTTTTAAGAGAGTTGGGACAGGTTAAAAAACCTGTAATCTTAAAAAGAGGATTATCCGCAACAATAGAAGAATGGTTAATGTCTGCAGAATACATTTTGTCCGGCGGAAACAGACAGGTAATTCTTTGCGAGCGCGGAATAAGAACTTTTGAAATGGTTACAAGAAACACACTTGACCTATCTGCAATTCCTGTTGTTAAAAAGATAAGCCATCTTCCTATAATAATTGATCCCAGTCACGGAACAGGCCTCAGAGACAAAGTTATCCCTATGTCAAGAGCGGCTGTTGCAGCAGGTTGCGACGGATTGATTATTGAGGTTCACCATGATCCCGACAATGCAATTTGTGACGGCGCACAGTCTTTGCACCCGCAAGAATACGATACTCTTTATCAGTCAATTAAAAAAATTGCACAAATTGTTGATAAAAAAGTTTTGTAAATAATATTTATTTATTTTTTGTACGGACATATAATTTAGATTATAATTTAAATATGAAATTTATCGATTTATTTGCAGGAATAGGAGGGATAAGGCTGGGCTTTGAAAGCGTAGGATTTGAGTGTGTTTTTTCAAGCGAGTGGGATGAACAGGCATGCCAAACTTATTTCGCGAATTTTGGCGAAATGCCTGCTGGTGATATAACAAAAATAAATCCTGATGAAATTCCTAACCATGACATTTTACTTGCAGGTTTTCCTTGTCAACCCTTTAGTATAATAGGTGCTAAAGCTGGGTTTGAGCATGAAACACAAGGCACTTTATTTTTTAATATCGAAAAAATACTAAAAGTAAAACAGCCAAGAGCCTTTATGTTAGAGAATGTAAAAAACTTAATAGCACATGATGACGGAAAGACTTTTAGCATCATAAAAAAACATCTAAAAGCACTTGATTATAAAGTATATTATAAAGTTTTAAATGCACTTGATTATGGAGTGCCTCAAAAACGAGAAAGAATTATCATTGTTGGCTTTAAAGATGACGTAAATTTTGAATTTCCAAAACCTATGCCTAAAGGAAATAGGATTGATATCTCTAAAATATTAGAACCGGAAACATTTATTGATAAGAGTCTCTATGTAAAAGATTATATTAGAGAACGAAGAAACGGTCTTATGAAAATAAAGCCAGACTATGATTATATAAGCCACGAAAATATTGGAGGGAATGTAACACCTCATCGGTATAGTTGTGCATTAAGAGCGGGAGCTAGCTCAAATTATTTACTTATTAATAATAAAAGGAAGCCCTCCGCAAGGGAATTATTAAAAATACAAGGATTTCCTGATAATTTTAAAATAGTTGTACCTTACACTCAAATAAAAAAACAAACAGGTAATAGTGTTGCTGTTCCTGTTATAAAAGCGGTAGCTAGACAAATCAAAAAAGCACTATATGAAAAGGAGATTAATGATAGACAGAGCAAAAGCAAAATCTGCGCTTGATAAACTAATCAAAAAATCAAGGGTGCATTTATACAAACCCATACAGATAGCAGAAATCTTATATCAAAAAAGATTAAACCCTCAAATGGATTTATTAAATTTAGAAAGCTATCGAACAAAAAGTAAAAAATGAAGAGATGAAGTATCTTTATATTTACTTGGCAGAATTTGTACTAGTTCTGCTAAATTCCAAGATAATTTATTTGATGATAATGCTGTACCTCCAAATGTTCTTAAAGTTCTTGGTGATGAAAATAATCGTACGAATGGTGCTGTAGAAGCTTATATCTATAGAATGTTTGATAATAGACATAGCCAATTATCTTCAGCATTAAAATACTGTTATGAAAATACAAAAGAAACATTTAATATAAAAACATTAATAGATTCTTTTTGGCATGAAGCCGGATTAAGAAGAAGTTTAGATAAAATATATGAAATTATTGTTTACTCTTTGTTTTCAATATTGGTTGATGAGCTTGAATTAATCATTAAGGTTTCAATAAATGAAGATAAATTATATGTACTTAAAGAATTTGAAGACTTTACAAAAAATGTTATGTGTATAGAATTTTCTAAACCAGTTTACATGCAATCTGCAAAAGTTTATAGGGTAGGTGTAACAAATGCCGCAGATAGAGGCTTAGATATGTATGCAAATTGGGGGCCTGCTATTCAGATAAAACATCTTGCATTAGATGAAGTTCTAGCTGAAAATATTGTTGATTCTGTCTCTAGTGACAAAATAGTTATCGTTTGTAAAACAGCAGAAAAAGGTTTAATTGTTTCATTATTAACTCAAATTGGCTGGAAATCAAAAATCCAAAGTATAATAACTGAAGATGATTTAATTAATTGGTATGAAAAAGCCCTAAGAGGAAAATATTCAAATATCATTGGCGATAAATTAATTGAATGTTTATGCGAAGAAATATCTGCCGAATTTCCTAGTGTTAATACTAAAAATAATATACTTTCATCAAGAAAATATGAATTAATACAAGACGATTTTTGGCAATAGTATTTTATGATTTAAATTGTAAATAAACGTATCAAAATTTATTTTTGAGATTTAGTTCAAAAAGGGCAAAAATCCTTCGGATTTTTGCCCTTTTTGAAAATTTTTGTTCAATTTTTTCATTTTTTTGCTTTAAAACAGAAAATTTTTAAATAAAACATTTAAAAAAACAAAAAAATATTAATATTACCTTGAAGAGGGCACGGAAAATACAAAAATTTACAATTTTTAGTGTTTTCCGTGCCCGACCTTAAGAAGGTA
>DAOQAU010000008.1:11435-42383 GCA_035354275.1 Candidatus Gastranaerophilaceae bacterium | reverse complement strand
GAAAAAAATTGTTATTTTTTAACAAAATGTTACAGGAAAGATACAAAAATCGCCCTATTGGGGAGGAAAAATTTAATCAACAAATCTGAATTTAATCAGTGCCCAAATAGCATGAAAACCGTCTTTCCAGGTAATCTTTTTGCCCTCGGAATATTCTCTGCCGTAATAAGAAATAGGCAATTCATAAAGTCTTGCACCTTTTTTGAGGACTTTTGCTGTAATTTCGGGTTCAAAATCAAACCTGTCAGATTTTATTTCAATCCCTTTTATAAAATCTGTCCTAAATGCTTTGTAGCAGGTTTCCATATCGGTTAAGGTCGTGTTGTATAAAATATTTGTAAGAAGTGTAAGGAATTTGTTTCCTAAAAGGTGAGTAAACATAAAAGAACGCGCAGGTCTTGCGCCCGAAAGCCTTGATCCGTATGCAACATCAGCTTTTTCTTCTAATATAAGTTTTATCAAAGGCTGATAATCAATCGGGTCATATTCTAAATCCGCATCTTGAATTATGATAATATCTCCTGTTGCGTTTTCAAAACCTGTTCTTAGAGCTGCGCCTTTACCCATGTTTTTTTCGTGATAAAAAATTTTATAATCCTGTAATTGTTTTAAAATATCTCTTGTTCCGTCTGTAGAACAATCGTCCACGAGAATAATTTCTTTTTTTAAACCAAAAAAATCAACTTCTTCAAGCTTTTGTAAAACAATTCTTAACGTATTAACTTCGTTAAAAATGGGTACAAGTATTGTTATTGTCTGCATTTTTTGTTCTTCCCTGTCTGTAAATATACTATTTTATTATTTTTTTTGAGTTATCCTAAAAAATATTGTATAATCAAAATAAGAGTTTGTTAAGAGGTTTTGTAGCATGGTTGTGGAAAACATAAAAAATGAACATATAAAACAAGGGGAATTTCTTATAAGAAAAGCCTTAGACGAATTTCTTAATAAAAGTTATAAAGAAGCATTCAGTGCTGCTTTAAGTGCTCAAAAATTGTTTATTCAGGAAAAATCAAGTGAAAATATTTCAATATGTTTAAGTTTATTGGGTGTTATTGAGTATTTGGGTGATAAAAGCAAATATCTGTCGGCATTGACTTATCTGAATGACGGTAAATATCTTGCAGAATGTACAAAAAATACTACTGCAAAACTTATAAACGAATTTATGTTGGGGAATTTGGATTTTATTGAAAAAAATTCTTGTACTGCGATAATTCACTATGAAAATGCACTTAAAATAGCAAAAAGACAAGATGAATACGGACTTATTGAACATATAAATTCAAGAATGAAGCAATTAAATAGTAGTTGCGATTTTTCCACACCGGAAAAACATGATCCGCTTGTGGCACTTTTAAGGATAGGTCAGACTGTATCTGCCGAAACCGATATTAACACTCTTTTAGAGGTAATAGCCCAAGAAACAAAGTCGGCAATTCAGGCAGACAGATGCAGCGTATTTTTATATGACAGAGAAAATAACGAGCTTTGGTCAAAAGTAGCACTTGGCATGGAAAGCGAAGAAATAAGATTTCCCGCGGACAAAGGGCTTGCAGGACATGTTGTGCAAACAGGCGAAACAATTAATATAAAAGATGCTTATTCTGACGACAGATTTAACAAAGAAATTGATTTGAAAACAGGTTATGTTACTAAAACCATTCTTTGTATGCCGATTAAAAACCTTAATCAGGAAATAATCGGGGCTTTTCAGGTTTTAAACAAAAATGGCGGCGAGTTTAAAGAAGAAGACGAAGATTTGCTTGTCGCGATAGGTTCAAGTGCGGGCATTGCACTTGAAAATGCCCAGCTTTTCAAAAAACAAGGCGAAATGCTCGAAGAACAAAAACAAGTTTTTGATAGTTTTATGGATACTTTGGCTGCATCTATTGACGCTCGAGATAAGATTACGGCAGGTCATTCCACAAGGGTAAGGCTTTATTCTTCACTTATTGCAAAGGCAATGAATATGGATGAAAAAAATGTCGAAATAATTGAAAAAGCAGCAACGCTTCATGATATAGGAAAAATCGGAATAAGAGATTCTGTGCTTCAAAAAGAAGGAAAACTAACAGACGAAGAATATAAACACATCCAGGAACACGCAGAAATAACTCATAATATTTTGGAAAAAATTCACATGTCGGATGAATTTAAACTGGTAACAGAAATCGCCTGCTCGCATCACGAAAAATTTAACGGAAACGGTTATTACAGACATCTAAGCGGTGAAGATATTCCTTTGGGCGGAAGGGTTTTGGCAGTTTCGGACGTTTTTGATGCTATAACATCAAAAAGGCATTATCGTGATAAAATGCCTATTATGAACGTAATTGAAATACTTTTGAAAGATTCGGGGACACATTTTGATTCTCAAATTATTCAATGTTTTCTTTCGATTCCGACAAACAAGATTGTTGAAGTGTTTATGACTGAAAATCATTTAACCTTCGAGGAAGAACACAAAAAAATTCTTGAAAAGTATTCAATGATGGATTTATATAACCTTTCAACACAAAAACAACCTGAAGAGTTGAGCGAAGACGAAAAAATTTTCATTGATTTGTTTAATTTTTATTATACGGCAAAATCAAGCAAGGATGACCAAAATTAATGGCCTATTCTAAATTTAAGTTAATATCTTTAATAATTTTATTTGGGGCGGTTTATTTTTCGCAAAAAGTCTTAGCTGTTGATTTTTCACCTATTAACTCTTTTTATCCTAAACCTTCGGCTTTTGAAAAAACAATAAATTTGCAGACACAAAAGGGCCTTGTAAGAACAATCGATTTATCCGATACTTATGATTTTTCAAACGCAACGGACAGATTTGTCCAGTGCAATATAGCAGCATCCAAGCAAGATTTTAGAAACATCATTCAAAAGGCTGATAAAAACGACTTTTTTTACCTAACAATGGCTGATAAAATGGCGGGATTGGGATTTTTTGATTTATCGGATTTGGCAATTTCAAAAATAAGCAGTGATTTTTCAAAAAATTCCTCAAAAGCTATAAAAAGGTTTTATTATCCGTCAAAAAAATTAACGGAAGAACAAGAAATTTTGCTTGCGGAATCCTATTCAAACATAATTTATAACAACCAAAGCACAGAAACCGTAAAAGAACTTTCTAAAAATTCGTCGCTTCTTTTGTCTTCTGATTATGCAAATTATATTATGGCTCTGGGATATTATAAAACAGGTGCATTTGCTAAGGCAAACAAATATATTGACTCTGCAATAAGTAAAAGTCCTTCGACTTTAAATTATCAAAAACTTAAAGTCGAAATCCTTGCCGAAACCGGTAGGCAAGAAGCGGCTTTAAGAATTATAGCTTCACTTAAAAAACAAAATCTGCTCTCTTACGAATACGAAAGAAAAATAAATGCACTTGAACAATATACTCTTTACAAAACAGGAAAAACTTCTTCCCAAAGAAATTATCATTTGGGCTACTATTATTACCTTGAAAATGACTCTTCAAAAGCTATAAAAACTCTTCAAACAGCACTTTCAGGTAAAAAGGGAGTTGATACTCAAGCCATTTATTCCTTGATGGCAAAAATTTATTTTGAAACTTCTGATTTTGAAAAAGCTTCAGAAAATGTTCAAAAAGCTTATAAAATTGATAAAAATAATCCTCAAACCCTTCTTATTTTGGGTGATTTAAACTGTAATCAGGGTAATTTTCAGCAGGCTTTAAAATATTATAAACAGGCGGCTTCAAAAAATAAAAAAGATTATTTGCCGCAAATAAAAGAAGGTATCGCATGGCAAAAGCTTTCAAATGACCAAAAAGCCAAGGAAATTTGGGAAAAAACGATAAAAGAAAATCCTAAAAGTTGGCAAGCTTATTATTATTTGGGACTTTTAAACGAAAACAACAGCGAAGAATATTTTAAACAGTCACTTTCAATAAATCCTATGTTTAAACAGGCATGGATTGAACTTGCCAAGGGAAGCATTTCAAGACAAAATTATGACGATGCAAAAAAATATTTATCCAACGCTTTTTGTATTGACGAAAATGATTTTAGGTATTATTATTATCAAGGATTGGTCGAAAAAAACACGGGAAACGGTGCTCAGGCAGAATATAATTTTAAAAAATGCTTAAAACTGAAATCCGATTTTGAGCCGGCAAAAAATGAATTAATGCACACAGAAGTCGAACCAAATCCTATTACTCCGGTAAGCCAAATAAAATAATGGACATCTAATGAAAAAAAACAATATACTTATAGTAGAAGATCACGAACTTACAAGATTTGGGCTGAAAACTACTTTTGACGGACAAAACTTTGTCAAGGCGGTTTTTGAAGCTGATTGTGCTGAAAAAGCTTTTGAGATAATTAATAATAACAATATTGATTTAATAATTATGGATTTGGGGCTCCCTAACATAAACGGAATAGAAGCAACAAAAAAAATCAGGAACAAAAATAAAGACGTAAAAGTTGTTGTTTTAACTTCCCACAACGACGAAAAAGAGGTTTTAAACAGTCTTAAAGCAGGGGCTAACGCTTATTGCTCAAAAGAAATTAACCCTCAACGGCTGCTTGAGGTTGTCCAATCTGTATTGGAAGGGGCTTCATGGTTTGACCCCAGTATTGCCCATGTTGTTTTGAGGGCGGCTGTGAATGAAAATTTTGTTGAAAATGAAAGCAAAAACGATTATAATCTAACAACAAGAGAAGCTCAAATTTTAAAATTAATAACGCAGGGTCTTAGTAATAATCAAATTGCAAAAGAGCTTTTCATAAGTATAAATACCACAAAAGCCCATGTAGCAAGTATTTTGCAAAAACTGGAAGTGGATGACAGGCTTCAGGCAGCTCTGAAAGCCCTAAAATACAAGATAGTGTAGGGTGAATTATGTCGCAGTTGGCAAGAATTTTAATAGTGGATGACAATCCTAAATATTTACAAGATGCTCTTCCGATGTACGGATACGAGGTTAAAGTTGCAGTTGACGGTGTTCAGGCTCTCAAAATTCTTGCAAAAGCAGAAAAAAAGTATGACCTTGTTTTGCTTGACGTTATGATGCCGAATCTCAACGGTTGGGATACTTTAAAATCTATAAGAAATAATGAAAGAACAAAACATCTGCCTGTTATTATGCTAACGGCAGTAAATGAAGAGCAAAAAATGGTATCAGGGCTTAAAATAGGAGCTGACGATTATATTGTAAAACCGTTTGTTCTGCCAAATCTTCTTGCAAGAATAGAGGCGGTTTTGCGCCGCTCTGTCTGGAATAAGGAAAACACAAAAGTCCACGAACTTCCCTTTGGGTCTGATGAACCTGTTGAGCCGCTTACGCTCAGGGAAATAGAGGTTTTAAATCTTGTCGCAAAAGGTTCTAACAATCAGGCTATTGCAAATAAGCTTTTTGTAAAAGAGGTTACGGTAAAAACCCACCTCAACAGTATATTTAAAAAGCTGAAAGTCACAAACCGCACGCAGGCAGTGCTTTTGGCTATGCAGATGAATTTGATTAAACAGTAAAATTAAGGAGAAAGGTAAAAGATGAGCGATTATTCAAAAGAGGATTTGTACAACATAATTAAGGCTTCGCCGCAAAGATTTAACGAATGGAAAAAAGGGCAGGATGAAGTTGACTTAAGTGAAATGAACTTTTCTTACTGCATCTTAAGTGATGTTGATTTTTCAGACGTTGATTTAAATTCCAGTTCTTTTGCAGACGCTCATTTAACCTCAATAAATTTCAGCAGGGCAGATTTAACCTCTGTTGATTTTACAAGGGCGACTATTTTGGAATGTGATTTTTCAGAGGCGGTTTTAACAGGAGCAGATTACAGCTATGCTGCAATTAATTACTGCAATTTCCCCGAGGCGGATATGGCAGGCGGGGTTTTTCAGGAAAGCGATTTGTCAAATTCCGATTTTGCAGGGTGTTTTAATTTGAATGCCTGCCGCTTTGATGAAGAAACAATTTGGCCCGAGCCCGAGATGCTTCCTGAAGATTTTGATGCTACATACAGTGATGATTTGTCTTTGTTAAAAGACGACGAAGAAGATTTACTGCAAGAATATTAATTTATTAAGAAGTGTATATTTTATTCCCAAGGTGACAAAAATTTTTCTTTTGCGTTTTAAAATGTTATTAAAAGACAAGGAGATGTTTTTATGAAAGTCAATATTATTTCTTATCAAACATTTATGCGCAAAAAACCCGCAGAAAATAAACGCCAAAACAATGAGCCGCTTCATTTTCCCATAATGCTTAATTGCTCAGATTTATCCAAAGAAAAAGCTAAAGAGCAATATAGAATATTACAAAATGCAATAATTGAAAATAAACAAGAAAAAGCTCTTGAAATCATCAAACACTTTGAAAAATTACCCAAAAATATCCAAAGTTGTATCCCTATAGTGCAAAATGATAATAATGAAAATATTTTTATTTTAGCTGTAAAAAACAATCAGCCAAAAGTGGCTTTAAAAGTTCTTGATTTTGTTAAAACTTTACCTGAAAAAGCAAAAATAGATTTTGCTTTTATTCGCGGTCGTAACAATGAAAACCAATCCTACATTGCCGGTGAATACTCTCAAAGAATTGTCCGTGATGCCTTTGGTAATTTTGTTAAAACCTTACCAAAAGATATTCAAACAATTACATATCAATACTATGGCCCTCGCCAATACTATAATGATAGTACTGCTTACGGCGACGACTTAGATTGGTAATTTTTACTTGGCTTTTTCAAAATATTTTTGGGCAAGTTCTTTGTTTGTGGGTTCAAGAATTTTTGCAATTCCAAGGCAGCTTTGTTTGCTCAAGGGGTTCAGTTTCAATGCTTCAACATAATTTTTCATGGCATTTTCCTTGTCGTTTTTGACAAAGAAAATATCGCCTTTAAGGTTATAGGCATAAGCGTTATAAGGCTCTTGCCTTGTAACATCGTCAAGCAAATCTATTGCTAAATTATAATTTGAAATATTTTTGGTATCTTTTAAAAGGACTGCCGTTTCGATTTTTTTGTCACTGTCTGCTTCTTTGTTTTTTGCTTGTTCATAAAGCATCATCCATTTAACATCAAACTCTTGATTTGAAACGACTTCGTTTTTTTTGCCTCCGCCCAGAGAAACATTTGTAACGGGAGCTGTTTTAAAAGAAACGTTATATACAGAAGGAATTATCATTCTGTTTATTATTTTGTGCTTTTTTGGGGGCAAATAGCTTATCAGATCTTTATTTGACAGCATAAAAAGCGGAAGATATTTGTTTGTGAAAAAAGTGTTTTTTTCCCAGTAATTGTCAGTATTTGGCACAATGTTGGGCGAAATTTCTTTCATAATTGTCTTTTGGGTGTCGTAAAAATGGTTTTTTGAAATTCCCGCATTGAATTTTGCATTGGCGGGAAGAAGTGTTGTACCAAGGGCACAAACTGATAAAATTATAAAAATTTTACTGTAAATTTTCAACTTATTCCTCATATCTTACGTTTGCTTTTTCAAGTCTTTTTACGGCCTCTTTTAATTTTGAAAGGCTTTGCACAAGAGAAACCCTAAAAAATCCATTGGAGTGTTTTCCGAATGCCACACCCGGGGTAAAGACCACTCCTGTTTTGTCCATTGTTTTTCTGCAAAATTCTTTTGAGCCGATTCCTTTTGGAACTTTCAGCCACAAATACATTGTAGCAGGGGTTTTGTTAACTTCCCAACCAAGTTTTTTCATCGCAGATACCATAAAATCTCTGCGTTTTTGATATTTTTTAACTATTTTTTCCACGTTTTCATAAGGCATTTTAAGTGCTTCGATTGCAGCATCCTGAACAATGGTGGAAGTTCCGTAATCGGTATTTGTTTTCATGGCATGGATTGCATCGATAAATTCTTTTTTGCCGATTACAAATCCGACTCTCCAACCTGCCATGTTAAAGGTTTTTGAAAATGTGTGAAACTCTATTGCAATATCTTTTGCGCCTTCAATGCTGAAAATGCTCGGCGGTCTGTAACCGTCATAGCAGATTTCACCGTAAGCAAGGTCATAGACAAGCAAAATGTTGTTTTTTGTGCAAAAATCAACGAGTTTTTTCAAGAATTCTTTTGTAGCAACAGCACTTGTCGGGTTGTTGGGATAATTTATAAAAAACATTTTTGCGCGTTTTGCAATATCTTTGGGAATTGAATCCAGGTCGGGCAAAAAGTTGTTTTCTGCTTTTAGCGGAACGTGATAAACATCCCCGCTTGAAATCCAAGTTCCGCGTGACAAAACAGGGTAGTAAGGATCGGGAACAATGTTTATATCTCCGGGGTTTGTAAAAGCAAGTGCCGTGTGAGCAAGCCCTTCTTTTGCCCCGCTTAATGTTTGTATTCCAAAATCTGAGTCTAATTTTATTGCGTAGCGGAATTTTATCCATTCTTTAATCGCATTTTGAAATTCTTGTTTGCCTCTAAAACAAGGATAACCGTGGCATGCAGGGTTTTTAATCGATTTTATTGCGGCTTTTACTATAGGTTTTGGAGTTGGCCCGTCGGGATTTCCTATGCCCAAATCAATCAGGTCGGCACCTTTTGCACGCGCTTCTTGTTTCCACTCGTCAAGTTCGGCAAAAATATATTTTTCCAGATTTAATATTTTATCAGCGGGTTTTATATTAATTTTTTTGTTTGTTTTCATTTCTCCCCCAGTGTAGCAATATTATAACAGATTTTAGGGGAAAAACCATTCTCTTTACTATTCTTAAACTTTGGGGTAAATGAAAGGGTAAAAGGTGATAAGATTATAATTTGATAAAAGCTTTTTCGGGTTGAAAAATTAAAAAAGTGGGTTATACTTATAATACAGAACATTGAAAAAAAGTACTCCGAATTTTCACCTCGCCCCTTGCGGGAGAGGTCTGTTTTCAGGGTGAGCAGAAGCCTGCGAGCATTAGAAAACAGGGTGAGGGGTCAAAGTATATTCATGGGGACGCTTGGCTTTGACAGGATGGTCGATTACAGTAAGTTGCGAGTCTCGGCGCTGTTCCGAGTTATCAACGAGCAAAAAAACAAATGCTACAAACAACGTAGTTAAAGCTGATTTTTCTAGAGCTGCTGCTCTAGCTGCTTAATTTTTTAGGCAGTCAGCCTCTCTATCAGCCCAGCTTGCCGGCGGGTAGGGACAATTATGCAAGTTGCAGTGCGCGGATGAGAATTAAGCGCATCAAGACTTTTCTCAAAGCGGGTATCGCTTAAAAGTGCTTTGCTAAAGCTAACAAGTCTGATTTTACTTGGGCTTTAGTGAGAAAGACAAAATCTACACTCGTAGAGATTTGCTCTAATCCATTTTGGACAGGGGTTCAACTCCCCTCGTCTCCATTTTTTCACTAAAGATTTACGACTCTTGCAATTCGAGGGGAGTCTCACGCGAAAATCAAAGATTTTCGGGTTCTTTCCTCTCATTAAATATGACATTTAGTCATATTTAATTCGGCAGAGTCCTCGTCTCCATTTTTTAAATTTTAAACTTTCGATTCGTTAGAGAATCTACCGTATTTGCTTTTTAAATTTGTTTTTAAACCATTTTTTTTAATTAAATTTATTAATATTTCGTTTGCAGCAGAAACTATAACATGGGTACTGATTGGATTATCTTTATGAAAAAACATCCTTATAGCTTGGTTTGTTAAGCTTGATGCGATATCAAGTTTGTTTATTTTTTCGATTTTACTATACATAAATTTATTACATATAATAAATTAATTTCATCAAAAATTCAAGCGCAAAGTTCGTTTTTTGGATTGCTTCGCTTCGCTCGCAACGACGTGGTCGGACAAGATTCTTCTTCCTCTCCAAAACGATATTTAATCGTTTTGTCGGCAGAATGCTCAGTATGACTTATTTTTATAACCTTTCAGCCGTTCAGCTTTTCAGCCATTAAGCCAAACATATTTACCCCCTCCGACCATATCGGAGCGAGCAATTTGGGGGTTCGGGGGCTTGCCCCTGACGCTTTGGCATTTTGTTCGCGTGTTTTTTTCTTTTCTTGCCTTCTTTTGCCTGAAACTTGTTTCAGTGCAAAATGGCGTCACGAACAGTGACTACGGTTCGGTTTCTTTTCTTTTTTTCAATCGCAAGAAAAAAAGAAAAGAAATGGAACAAAAAATACTCTTTAAAAATCAATAATACCCCGCCCCATTCCATTGCAGGACACAGCGGGCTCTTCCGCCTTGGTCATGTTTTCCGTTTACGACATTTCCGCCTTTATTTGTAAAATCATAAGCCCCGGCATAATCCCAAGTAGAAGGAGGCCCTGTAGGATTTTCATCGCTTGAGATTTCTTCGCCTGACCAATACCAACCCGGATTCATATTCCCTATTTCTTTTCTTTGTTTATACATGTCCTGAAGCTCGGCTTTTGTCGGCAATCTCATACCGTAAGCGCGGCAAGCGTTATCTGCGCCCTTCCAGTAATTGTCTTTGTCATTGTATGGCGGATAACTGACCGGAACATAAATTATATTTGTCGGAGATACACATAAATTCCCCACTTTTATATTCCCCTTAGGAGTACAGGTATCCGGCGGGGTCGGCTCAACTTCCGGAGTATCAGGCTGTGGGGTAATTGTTAAAACCTTTTTAGTCTGAATTGTAGGATTTATTGTTATAACCCCGCCCAAAAGACTTGTTTTCATTTTTCCGTCATATCTTACATACAGAGGGTATTTATCAGGTACAATCCCTTTTTTGCAGTATGATTCTTCGCAGTTCGGAGGATTTTGAGGTCCGTTTACATCAACCATTACCTGTTCGTAACCGTTAACCGACATAGGAAAATCAAACGGAAGTTTCATTTCCCAATAAATTCCGTCTGTTGTTGTAAAATAACCGTTGCCGGGAGATTTACATCTTACTTCATTCAAATTATTTATTTTTTGTGAAAACAGATAACAGAATTTGTCCGTTTTGTCCGGAAGCCCTTCAAGATCGGTATAGTTAAACCCTCTTGGTTTAAGCAAATTTCCCGCTGTAAGTCCCGTTTTATTCGAAGGATAATAAGTTTCATTATTAATCAAATCAAATACATTTTTAACAAAAATTTTATGAGCTTTTTTGAACATAACAACATTGGGCTCGGGTCTTGTACTCTGTAAAACCGGAAGAATTATCGCAGCAAGAATCCCTATAATCCCAAAAGACAGAAGTATTTCAGTAAATGTAAGCCCTGTTTTTTTCATAATTCCCTATTTTGTTATACTTCCACATTTAGAATATTTATAAACATTTTTTAAAATATTTTTACAATAAAATTCTAGCTCACTTTTAGAAAATGACAAATAAAAAATAGAATACATAATTCCAAAATATAAGGGATAAAGGTAGTTTAAGAAAATTAATAGACTTTTGCTTTCAAGACTACAATATTCATTTTGAAAATTTTACTCAGCTGTTTGCTAAGGGTTTTTATAGTATAATTTTGTTGAAATGATTTTGAATGTTAATTTAGATGCCGCCATAGATAATTTTTTGTCCCCTGTAGCCGATAAAATTTCAGCGTTGATTTTTTGTCATATAACAATAGGCGGGGTACAGGTGCAGCTTTTGGTTGCGCTTTTAATGTTTGCGGCACTTTATTTTACAATAAGAACCCGTTTTATAGGGTTTTGGGGCTTCAAACATGCCCTAAACCTTATTTCAAATAAGTATAAACACCCCGCAGTTTCAAAAAAGAAAAAAATCGGAGAAGTTTCTTCTTTTCAAGCTTTAAGTGCTACAATTTCGGCATCTGCCGGCATGGGAAACATTGCAGGAACAGCAGCCGCAATCTCTCTTGTAGGTCCCGGTGTTTTGTTTTGGATGATTTTGGCGGGGCTTTTTTCTATGGCATTGAAGTTTTCAGAGGTACTTTTGGGAATAAAACTCAGAAAAGTTAACCCCGACGGAACGGTGGCAGGTGGTCCTATGTATTATATTTTAAAAGGGCTCAAGGGAAAATACCTTTCAAAAATTGCACCGCATCTTGCAAAAATTTATGCGATATGCTGCGTTTTTGCAATGATTGGCGGGTGGAATTTGTTTCAGATTAATGCCATGACAACTCAAATCACAGAAGTTACAGGAGGGAATGCAAGCATTTTTCACAATAACGGTTGGGCATTGGGCTTAATTGTGGCTCTGATAATATGGTTTACCATAATAGGCGGAATAAAGTCCATAGGAAAATTCACAGAAAAAGTCACACCCGTTATGTGTTCGCTCTACCTTTTGACCGCTTTGGTTGTTTGTTTGATGAATTTTGAGCGCATACCTTATTCTTTTGTTTTGATTTTAAAAGAAGCTTTTAAGCCTCAGGCGGTTGCAGGCGGAATGTTTGTTTCTATGTTGTGGGGCTTCAGGCGGGCGATGTTTTCAAACGAAGCGGGCTTGGGAACAGCATCGATTGCTTTTTCTGCGGTTAAGACAAGCAAACCTGTGGCGCAGGCCTTTATTGCAATGCTTCAGCCCTTTGTTGATACCGTAATTGTGGGTTCTGCAACCGCCCTTGTTATAATCGTTTCGGGCGAGTATTTAAATTCATCGGGGCTTGCAGGAATCGAATTGACCTCCCGTGCTTTTGGAAGCGCATTTTCTTTCTTCCCTCTGCTTTTGACTGTTATGGTAAGCTGTTTTGTAACCTCAACCCTGCTTTGCGGCTCTTATTACGGGCTTAAGGCGTGGCATTTTCTTTTTGGTGAAAGTGGCAAAAATACAAAAGTTTTTCAGGTTATATACTGTGTTTTCATAATTTTAGGCTCTGCGATGAATTTTAAGAGCATAATTAATGTGTCTGACGCTTTTACCCTGTTTCTTGCCGTGCCTAATTTGTTTGCGGTTTTTGTGCTTTCAAATGTTGTTATAAAAGAGTTGAAAAAATACTGTAGAAAATATTCGATAGGAATTTTTAAGGAAAAAAGTAATGAAAGAGAAATTGCTTGCGGAATTGAAGCGCAAGTGCAGTGAGTGTAAGGCATGTGAGCTTCATAAAACAAGAAATAACGTGGTTTTTTCAGACGGAAACCCTGAAAGTGCCAAAATTGTTTTAATTGGAGAAGCTCCTGGGGAAAATGAGGATTTGCAGGGGATTCCTTTTGTGGGCAGGGCGGGAAAACTTTTGAACGAATTTCTTGAAAAAGCCGGAATTTCAAGGGAAAAAGATTTATACATAATTAATATGGTAAAATGCAGACCTCCAAACAACAGGGTTCCGACAAAAAAAGAAAAAAGCACATGCAGGCATTTTTTAACAGAGCAGATTTTAACAATTAACCCTAAATTAATATTATTATGCGGCTCAACTGCGATGGAAGAATTTCTGGAGGGGAAAAAAATTACAGAAGTTCACGGAAAAGTTTTTGAAATATCTGTTTCAAACAAAACTTATAAGGCAATGCCGATTTTGCATCCCAGCCCTCTGTGCCGATATCCCGATAAAACAAATGTAATGGTAAAAGATTTATCATCTGCAAAAAAGTTAATCGGATAAATATTTTACAACTCCCTCTGTAATTGCCTTTGCGCAGTTTTTTTGGAACTCTTTGTCAAGCAGAAGTTCACAGTCGTCGGGGTTTATAATGTAGGCAACCTCCACAAGCACGCTCACACTTGATGTCGGGCGCACAAGCGCAAGGCTTCCCTGCCGCATCCTGTCGTTTTGAGTTCCCGATTTTGTGATAATTGAATTTAAAATGCTATCTGCAAGAGGCTTTGCCTGATTGTGATAGTAATAAACGCTTGTTCCGCGGCATTTTATAGGATCCGCTCCGTCAGGAAGCGCGTTTGCGTGTATGCTTATAAGAATTACAGAATCATTTTCCCTTGCGGTTTTTACCCTGTCTTTGAGCGAAACGGCTATGTCGTCTTTTCTTGTCATTATAACTTTTGCACCCAGAGTCTCAAGTTCTGCTTTGAGATTTTTAGCAATTTCAAGGTTAATGTCTTTTTCCTTATCGCCTTTTGGTCCGATTGCGCCGTATTCAGCCCCGCCGTGTCCCGCATCAACGGTTATAGTTAAGCCCTTAAGCGGCATATCGCAGTTTTTTTCGGGCGCCTTTCTTACTTTTAAAATAAATTTATTCCCTTCAAAATATGCGTCATAGCCGAAGAGTTTTTTAACAGGCACATCAAAATTCAAAGAAGAATCTTCTATACAAAGATTTTTGTCTTCGGATTTGACGTTAAAAAGTTTTAAATTAAGGCGATTATCTTCTTCTTTCAGTACAAAAGGAGTTTTCCCTTCAAGTTCAAATTCCCATATGCAAAAATCTTTTGTTTCTTTTGTTTCAAGTTTTTTAATGCTTACGGGCAGTGCAGAAATTGTTGAATCGGTTTTTTGCTCGACATCTGATTTTAAAATCCAGCCAATTGTCTTTGAATTTAAAAACACTCTCCAAAACCCGCCTTTTTCGCCGTTTATCACAAGAGGGGTTTCTTTTTGAAGGTGTGCCATGCGGTTGATTCCGCTGTCAAAAGGGGTAAGCCTCAAAGGGGTGTTGTCATCTTTTATAAAAAAATTATTCATCGGCGGGTATTCCAGCAAAATTGGTTCAATTTTTTTTGTTGTTTGCGGTTTTGGTCGTTCAATAATAAAATCAATTGATACAGGATTAATTTCTCCCTCTCCCCTTGCACTAATGATTTTATTATAATTGTTCTCCCTCTCCCCTTGCGGGAGAGGGTTGGGGTGAGGGGTACCGTAGGAAGAGGGCAGGGGTGAGGGGTAAGAAGTAATTTTAAATTCATTTATACCTTCTTTGAGCGGCACTACAAAAGCAAAAGAGCCGCTTTTATGAAGCGGAACTTCGGCATCGTTTATTTTCAAAATATCCTGCGGATTGGTCGAACCTATAAAAAAAGTCGAAGGAGCATCTATGGTGCAGGGCGTTTTTTTCGGATAGACAATTTCAAACGCAAAGCTTTTTGCACAAGATAGAAATAGTAATAAAATTATTAAAAAATATCTCCTCATAGATTAATTTTAGCATTAATTTTTATTTTTTTTAATTGTAACAAAATATGAAAAATCTTAAAAAAATAAACTAAAAAAGTCAATTTTTAATCTTCAGTTTTCTTTCATGCATTGAAAGTGTGGCCGTAATGTCAAAAGTAAATTTAGTACAACAAGTTCAGAGCACAAATTTTAAAGAAAAGCCTTTAAAAAAGCCGCAAGTGTCTTTTAAAGGCAAGGAAGATGTTTTGACCGCAGCACAAGAGTTGATAGTTGAACAGGCTTTAAAAACAAAGTATTTAGGCTTTTTCGGAAGAACTTTGGATTATTTTTCAAAAACGGCAGGAGAGATTCAAAACCTTCTTTTGATAGGCTTTGGAACGGCTTTTGTCGCCCCTATTTTTATAGCTTATAACTCTTTATCAAAACAAGACCCCAAAAAGAAAAAATATTCTGCAATGAGACAGCCTATTTCTGCAGTTATAGCAAC
The DNA here is from genome assembly GCA_035354275.1 of Candidatus Gastranaerophilaceae bacterium. Lineage (GTDB taxonomy): Bacteria > Cyanobacteriota > Vampirovibrionia > Gastranaerophilales > Gastranaerophilaceae > DAOQAU01. Next base: position 26,961 of record DAOQAU010000008.1, on the reverse strand, counting down.
GGCTTTGGGTTTTGGAATTAATAAACCTATTGCAGACGGTTTAAGCAAAGCATGCTCAGAAGGAGCGTTGGAAAAATTTGATATGTCGGCAAAACCTCAATCAGACTTTCTGAAGGCAAGATATAACAGCATTGTAAAGAATTTCGGTAAATTGAAAGACCTCGATAAAAAATATTTTGAAAAAGCAGGCACTCAAGATTTTAAAGATGTTAAAGCTTTTAGAGAAAAATTCCCTACTTTTCAGCATTTTGAACAGGCAGTTCATAAAACAACTTTGGAAGAAGTTGCTCAAAAACTTCTTTCGGAAAGCTCTCAAAACAGCATCAAAAATCAAACCTTACGTGATTTTTTGATTAAAAATATGGATTTTGAAAAAGACTGCATTGACGAAAAAATGCTTAATCCTTATATGGTGAAATCAAAACTTGAAAAAACCACTGCAATAGATTTTTTAAGAAAAATAGGATTTGATGATGCAACAATTGACGAAAAATCTTTAAGAAAAGCTCTAAATCGAATTATAAGTACAAAAGGCTTTGATTCAAATCAAAAAGATATTATTGAACAAATAGCAGAAAATCTTATAACAGAAGAAGCTAAAGGTAAAAACAACATTTCGATGAAGGCTTTATTTAATATTTTGGGAATAGAAAAAGATTTTCATCAAAGCCCTGTTTTAGATTCAACTTTAGATAAATTTATGCTCACTATGCACGAAATGTTGAGTGACAGCACTTCTTCGTCTTCAAGAAAAACCTTTACGGAAACATTAAAAGAATTCAATGTTAAAAAAATACTTACAGAAAATGACATTTCAAGGTTGAAAAACTTTGCAAAACAACTTGCAAAAAATTCAGTAGATGATGCAACAACCGCATTTAAGGCATACACTAAGGCTCAGGGAATAGTGCTTTCTCTTATAACCCTGCCTTTTGCCTGCGGATTTTTGAATTGGTCTTACCCCAGAATAATGGATAAATTTTTCCCTCAATTATGCCCCGCGAAAAAACCTCAAGAGGGAGGTAAAACATTATGAGCCCTAACATAATGCCTGTATTTAATAAATTATTAGACAGTAAGCTTTTAAATAAGATGTATAAAGCGGCAAAGGACAATCCTGCAAAATTTGCTGCGCAGATGGCTTTGACTTCTGCTTTAACAAAAGATGCTGTGGGTTGTTATTATTATGTTACACAAAGTTTGCACAATAAAAAAATTCCCGAAGAAAACAGAAATTTTGTTGCTTCAATTGATTTGATGAATGGGATTTTAAATGTCTTGCTTCAATTTACAGTTGGCTCATGGTTAGATAAGGCTGCTCCTAAATTTTTTGATAATTTAATGGAGAAAAAACTAGGAACAAATAAAACAAGACAAATTGCAAAAACTTTGGAAGAAATAATAAACAATAAAGAAATTACGGCAGTAAAAATAGAAAATTTCCTTAAAAATAAAATGCTCGGCAAAGGCGGAAAAACCGCAAAATGGCTTAAGGTTGGATTTAGCGCGGTGAGCATGCTTGTTGCAACTCAAATTATCACAAAAAGAATGATTGTTCCTTTCCTTTCAACTCCTCTTGCAGGTTGGGCAGAAAAAAATATATTTAAGAAAAAAGATGCCCCAAAAGTTAACATTGAACCCTTAAACAACAAACTCAGCTATCAGGACAATTCTTCTTCCGGAAGAACAAATCTTTTATCGCTTTATTCAAAAAAGTAGTTTTTGGTATATAATTGTCGAATGAAAGCCAAGAAAACTATTCAAAAAATTGAGCCCTATCAGGTTGACCTTTTTGATGAAGAAGGTTTTTTAAAGCTGGATAGCAACGAAAATGATTTTGGGCCTTCGCCAAAAGTCGTTGATGCGATTAAAAATATTTCGCCCCAAGATATTAAATATTACCCTTATTACGGCAAATTGATTCAAAAACTTGCCGATTTTCACGGGGTAGGTATTGAAAATATAATTTTGACCGCAGGCGCGGATGAAGCCATAAGTTCAATTTTTTCGACTTTTTTGGAATCAGGGCAAACGGTTTTGACGGTTGAGCCTTCTTTTGTTATGCCCCGCATTTATGCAAAAGTTAACGGACTTAACTTCAAAGAAATTTCTTACAAAAAAAAGTGGGAATTTCCGCAAGAAGAATTTTTGAAAAATATTGACAATGCCGACTTGATTCACCTCACAACACCGAATTCTCCAACAGGCGAAATAATCGACAGAAAAGTTATAGAAAAAATCATCAAAAAAGCAAATGGAAAAGCAATTTTGATTGACGAAACTTACGCTAATTTCTGCGAAATTTCGAATCTTGATTTGGCAAGGAAAAACGAAAATATTTTTATTGTGCGCTCTTTTTCAAAAGATTTCGCACTCGCTGGATTGCGTTTAGGATATGTAATTTCATCTGAGGAAAACATTTCTAATTTGAGAAAATATTTAAGCCCTTACAATGTTTCGAATTTGTCTGTTAAAGCAGGACTTGCAGCACTTGACGATATTCAATATTTTAAAAAGGTTAAAAAAGAAATCGAAGTGTCAAAGGAAATGTTGATAAAAGGCTTAAAAAAATTGGACAATACCATTTACCCCTACCCATCTGAGACAAATTTTTTGTGCGTGGATTTTGGGCAAAAAGCCGAATTTATCTACAAAAAACTTCTTGATGCCAAAATCAAAGTTAAATATTTTAAAAATATTCCATTGCTTGAAAACACTATGAGAATTACGGTTCCTACACTTGAAAACACGAAAAAGATTTTATCGGTACTTGAAAAAAAAACCGCAATAGTCTTTGATATGGACGGAGTTTTAATTGACGCCTCAAAGTCTTATCGGGTTGCCGTGCAAAAAACTTTTGAGCATTTTGCAAAAAAAGAATTTTCGCTTGAAAAAATTTCGCAGACAAAAAAGCTTGGAGGGCTTAATAACGATTGGGACCTGACAGAATATTTGCTCAAAAGCGAAGGTTTAAAAATTGATTATGATGATATCGTGGAAGTTTTCCAGGGACATTACAAAACCCTTGCCCAAATCGAAGAACCGCTTGTAAGTGCAGAATTTTTTGAAGAGTTGTCAAAAGATTATAATTTGGTAGTATTTACCGGAAGGCTTGTCGAAGAAGCTTATTATTCGCTTGATAAAAACAATTTTACAAAATATTTTTATCCGATAATCACCATGCAAGATGTCGGGCTTAATCGTCAAAAACCCGATCCTTTGGGGCTTGAAATCGTTAAGCAAAAAATTATTGCAGATGAAATCTATTATCTTGGCGATACCGTAGATGATATGATTTGTGCGCAAAAAGCAGGGGTAAAAGCAATAGGCGTTTTGCCTCCGCAGGATAAATCAGAGGATTTAAAAAACCTTTTGAAATCCAAGAAAGCTGTGGTAGTATTGGAGCAGACGGTTGATTTGAAAAATTATTTGAAAGAAGGCAGATATGCGCAAAAGCACTAAAACAAGAAAAACAAACGAAACCGAAGTTAAAATCGAACTTAATATCGACGGTAAAGGAAAAATGGAAATTTCTACGCCGATAAAATTTTTCACCCACATGCTCGAACAATTTGCAGCACACGGCGGATTTGACTTAAAAATAGATGTTAAATCCCACGACAAAGATAATCACCACGTGATAGAAGATGTTGCGCTTACCTTGGGTGAAGCTTTTAAAGAAGCTCTTGCCGATAAAAAAGGCATAGTTCGTTACGGAAGCTTTGTTCTGCCTATGGATGAAGCACTTTGTCTTGCTGTTATTGATTTGAGCGGAAGGGCTTTTTCTAATGTCGATGTCGAAATCAAAGATGAAAAAACTTCCGATTTTGAAACTGTTCTTCTGCCGCACTTTTTTAACAGTTTTGCTCAGGCAAGTTTATCCACCATTCATATAAAACTTCTTGAAGGCACAGATACCCATCACATAATAGAATCCGTTTTCAAGTCTTTTGCAAGAGCACTCAGGCAGGCGTGTTCTTTTGATGAAAAAAACAAAGATTCCATTCCTTCTACCAAAGGAATATTATAAAACTTAATTAAATGCTTGCATGTGAGTTTTGATTTGATATTATGGTAAAACAAAGCCGAAAGTTTTATGGTATTGGCTACCATAATCTTTTTTGTACTTAACTTTAAAATAAAGGAGAAAAGAAAATGCCAAAAATGAAAACACACAAGTCCGGAGCGAAACGCTATAAAGTTACCGCTAACGGCAAAATCTTGAGAAGACACGCCGGTATAGGTCACCTTCTTGCAAACAAAAGTTCCACCAGAAAAAGAAGAATTTCCGGTATGGAAGAGATATCAGAAACACATGTGGATTTGGTATCAAAACAGTTACCGTACAAGAAGTATGCAAGGTAGGTGAATTATGAGAGTAAAACGCGGAAACGTTAGTCGTAAAAGACATAAAAAAATACTTAAACTGGCAAAAGGTTTTATAGGCGCAAGAAGCAGAATATTTAAAGTTGCAAACTGTGCCGTTATGAAAGCACTTAAATACCAATACAGAGACAGACGGGTTCTGAAAAGAAACATGAGAAGACTCTGGATTGTAAGAATTAACGCAGCAGTCAGAGAACAAGGCATGAGCTATTCAAGATTTGTTAACGCCTGCAAAAAGGCAAACATCATCGTTAACAGAAAAATGCTTGCCGATATGGCTGTTAATGATAAAGAGGCTTTCAGTGTTTTGGTTGAAGCCGCAAAAGCTTCGGCTTAAAATGTGAAGAAATATCAAATAAAAGGTGCCGAGTTTTTTAAAACTCGGCACCTTTTAAGTCATTTACCCTTAATTTTTAATTTGAAAAACACACTTTGAGCATCTTGCTTTAGGGTGTAGCATGAGGTTGTCTTCCAAATCATATAATTTTGCAATTCTTGTTATTAAATTTGAGCCGCAATTTGGGCATGTCAAATCAGTCTTGCCGGCTAAAATGTTTTCTTTTAATTCATCAATAATTTCTTGAGAAACAAATTTGTTTTCAAAATCCTTTTCAAGTTCTTTAATTTCTGCAGGCTCGCACTTAAGCACTTTGGCAAGGTTTTGTCTTACCGTCGTGGATAAAAAGAGCTCTTCTCCGGCTTCGATTTTTTCAATCAAGTCCAAATTAAGGTGGCATTTTTTTGCCAATCCTTTTACGGATAATCCCAAATTTTCTCTTTTTTCCTGCACAAACTGCGCTAAAGATGTTTTTTCCATAAAACCATTATAGCAGTAAATAGTAAATGGTAAATAGTAAATAGTAAATAGTAAATAGAGAGGCAAAGATGCCTGGATACATAGATGCATAGTTTTTTCTATATTTTGCAGCTTTTCTTTGTGTCTTTGCCTCTTTGCATCTTTTAGCCGTCCACTTATTTACCCCATAAGATTGGAGGATTTGAAGAGGCTTTATATGGAATTAAATCGTAAAAATGTATGATTTAATTAAAGAAATAAATTGCTAATATAAACCTATTAAATCGATACTCCTTAGAGACAACGATACACATATCCCTAATCAACAGCTATGCACCCCTAAAGTTCATAGCTTTTTTTTGCAAGCGAGCAGAGGCACGAACGAAGTGAGAGTCGAACAACAATAATCGGAAACGACGCTTTCCGATTTTGTTGAGAGCGTTGCCGTTTAATGCGAGCGCAGCGCATGCAGGTAGAGCGGAAAATTTTTAATAATTTTTCCGCAAAAAAAGCTGTTATTAATATAAATATACTTTTTTCTTTCGGTACTTTTTGGTTGGGGCCCACCCTTTTGATTAAGTATCAAAAGGGAAGGGATAAAAGTACCACATAGCCACTATTGCAAACAAACATATTAAGCGGAATATTTTTGTTGTTCCGTGTCGCCATTTTCTACGGCTCGATTTGTCATCCCGCACCTGTTGCGGGATCTAATCTCGCCTTGAAAAGAAGGCAAAGCCACGGCCTATCTGCGTTCGCTAATTATTACTAAACTCAACTCAAGCTCGCGAACTCGTGCCTTCGGCACTCAAACACACTCGCTTTGCAGTTGTTTCGTTAAGCGCGAACGAGCCGAGGCTGAAGTGCGAAAAATCACATTTTTTCGCACGTAACGCCGTTTAAGGCGAGTGAGTAAGAAGTAATAATTGCTCACTCCGATATGGTCGGAAAATAAGTGGCTATTTGAAGTTATACAATGCCCCCCTTTCCCCCTTTAGCGAGTTCTTTTAGTTTGAGTAGGCGAAATGTAATGCCCGAAAATCCGATTGTTTGAGCATAGCGAGTTGAGGATTTTCAATGTAATGAGCCGTACTCAAATTTAAAAATGAGCAGCAGGGGGTGGCTTTTTGTGGTACTTTTATCCCTTCCATTTTGATAATTAATCAAAATGGCGGGCCCCAACCAAAAAGTACCGAAAGAAAAATTTTATTTAAACAAATCTTCAAAGTTAACCTCAAAAAAATCAGCAATTTTAATTATTCTATCTATCGAAATATTCATTTTTTCATTTTCGACTTTTCCGATATAAGAAACATCAAAATCCAACTCCAAAGACAAAGATTCCTGCGAAATCCTCTTTTCTTTTCTGAGTTTTTTAATATTATTTGCTAATTTGTTCTTAACTTTTTTATTCATACTAATACTGTGAAGGAATTAACAGGATAATGCCAAGATTGACAATCGTGCTAATATGGTATATTATTTTTATAAATTAATCAAAAAGGAAAATAAATATGGAAGAAGAAAAAGAAACTTTAACATTTGATGATATAGACATTTTAATGTCAGTGGGTTCTGACCTGTGCGAGGCAATAAGGGACTTGATTTATAACATCAGAGAAATAAAACAGGATGTTGATAATATTAAACAACATCTAAAATTATAAATAAATTAATATACTTTTACTTCTTCGCCCTTTTCCATAGGAAATAAACCGGCAGACCAGCCAGAGTTATCAAAAATCCGGGAAGGGTATAAAGCGGTTTGTACATAGCCAAACAAATTACTATGTAAGTTGAAATTATTATAAAGGCTAAGGGGAAGAAATTATTAACTACCAAAGTTTTGTCTTCATCGGGGTGTTGTTTTCTGTAAACAAAAATTCCTATCATTGTGATTATATAAAAAATCAGTGAGGCAAAAATTACAAAATCCAAAAGTTTTGTGTAATTTCCCCAAACTATAAGAGTACAAATCCAAGCGCATTGAAGCCAAAGCGAATTAACAGGGACTCTTGTTTGGCGGTTGATAACGGCAAGACTTCTGAAAAATAATCTGTCTTTTGCCATTTGATAATAAACCCTTGCGCCTGCAAGAATCATTCCGTTGGCGCACCCGAAAGCAGAAATCATGATTACTATCGCAATTAAATGTTTTCCGATGCTTCCAAAAATTGCACCCATTGTTGCTGCTGCAACAATGTCTTCCGGAGCATTTTGAATCATATTTAAAGGAATTGAAGAAACATAAATTACGTTTATAAGAAAGTAAAGTATAACAACCAGCCCTACCCCGTAAGCAAGAGATTTTTTAACGTTTTTTTCGGGTTCTTTGATTTCGCCCGCAATAAATGTTACGTTATTCCAGGTTATTGATGCAAAAAGCGCACCTACTGTTGCGGTGGAAATTTTTGCTATATCGCTAAAATGGAAGCTGAAAGTTGAGGTTGCAAAATTGGCGTGTATTACACTCCAATTCATTCCGAAAAAGATACCGCACAAAATAATTCCTATAAGAGATAAAATTTTTGTGACCGTAAACAAGTTTTGAGTAATTACTCCGTATTCTATCCCTCTTGAATTAACAAAGGTAAGCAAAAGAACAGTTGCCATTGCAAAAAGTTTTTGAGAAGTTATAGCAATCGGTCCTAAGTGAAATAAGGCTACATGAGAGCTTATCAAAGGGGTTAAAATTCCCGTAAATTTTGCAAACGCAACACAAATTGCAGCGATAGAGCCTGCTTGAATTACCAAAAATAAAGTCCATCCGAATAAAAAAGCGAGTTTATCGTTGAATATCTTTTTAAGATACATGTATTGTCCGCCTTCATCGGGTATGTTAGCTGCAAGTTCCCCGTAAGCTATTGCACCGCAAAAAGAAACAAATCCCGCAAGAGCCCATACCAAAAGCAAAAGCCAAGTAGAGCCCACTTGTCTTGCAATGTCTGCCGACACTATAAAAATTCCGCATCCAATCATAGATCCTGCTACGATTGAAATAGCATCTGTCAGGGTTAATGTCCTTTTTAATTCATTGCTCATTCTAATTCCTTTATTTTTTCCCCGAAGCAAAAGTGTCAATTTTACACTTACCACTTGCTAATTATACTGCAAAAAAAGTAAATAGTAAATAGTAAATGGTAAATAGAGAGGCGAAGATGCCAAGAGGCGTAGTAGGATAACCCACGCATCCACGCATCTACTCATCTTATCTTCTTATAAACTATTTGACTGTTCGACTTTTCAACTAAATTATTGCCATTTTTTCTTTCAGAGTTTGGGCAGAATCTTCGTAACCCGCTCTTCCCATAAGGGCATAAGTATAATTTTTAGCTTGCTCGACACCGGGCTGATTGAAAGCATCAATGTTATAAAGTTCACCTGCTATTGCGGTTTGGACTTCAAACATGTAAAGCAGTTGTGCTATATAATAGCCGTTAATTTTAGGGATAGAGATTGTAATGTTAGGTCTTTGAAAATCGCTTAAGGCAACTTTTGTTGCATCGGCTTCTGCGTTTATCAGGTCATTAATTGTTTTTCCGCCCAAGTATCCGATACCTGTATATTCAAATATTTTGGGAATTTCCACCTTATTATCAAACTCTTCAACTCTTACAAAATTTATGACTTTGTCATTGGGGCCTTCGTTGTAAAGCTGAATTTGCGAGTGCTGGTCTGTTGCACCCAGTGCTTTTACAGGAGTCGGACCGCAGTTAATTTTTTCACCGTTTCTGTCAGTTTCTTTACCCAAAGATTCTGCCCAAAGTTGAACATACCAGTCTGCTATATATTTAAGTCTGCTTGAATAAGGCATCATGACAGAAATATTTTTGCCTTTTTGGGTATCAAGAAGGTAGTGGATTAAAGCGTTTTGTGCTGCGATATTTTCAAAAACATCGGTATTTTTAAGTGCCAAATCCATATCTTTAACGCCGTTTGTAATTTCGTCAATATCAAGCCCTACGAGCGCAAAAGGCAAAAGCCCCACAGCCGAGAAAACAGAAAATCTTCCGCCCACATCATCGGGAACTATAAAAGTTTTGTAACCTTCCTGATCGGCAAGCTGTCTTAGAATTCCCATGTTTTTATCTGTTGTTGCAACGATGTTTCTTCTGTAATTATCTCCAAGCTCACGCTCCATTATGTCTTTTACAATCATATATTGTGACATTGTCTCGGCGGTTGAACCGGATTTTGTAATTACATTTACCAGAGTTTTTTGCAAATCCAAAATTTCAAGAAGTCCTGCAATTTGGTCAGGGTCGATATTATCTAAAAAGAAAATTCTGGGGAAATTATTTCTTTGTTCGCTGTCAAGTAAATTCCAATAAGGTTTAAGAAGAGCTTCTGTTAGTGCAATTCCGCCTAGTGCGGAGCCGCCTATTCCTAAGACTAAAATATTTTCAAATCTGTCTTTTACAAGTGAAGCATATTCTTTTACATACCAAATGGTCTCTTCGCTGTAGCCCAAATTCATCCATTGCAGCCATTGTCCGGGTTTGTCTTTTCTTTTGTTTAAATCGGAAATTATCGAAGAAATTCTTTCTTTATGATTTTCAAATTCCTTTTCTATTTCAAGGCCGTGTTCGTTTCCTATAATACCCGAGCTTGCATTTCTGTAGTCTAATCTGAGCATCAAAAATCCTTTTTCTCTCTACTTTCTATAATTGTACTATTCACAAAATTAAAAATAAAGAGTATATACTCCGAATGTTAAGAAATTTTAGTATTTGAATTTTTCGGCAGCTTTAGGAGAAAATGGTTGTACTTTGCCTTTTTGTTTATAAAGAGTGCTGAAGTTCTTTTCTGCCTGTTGATAATTTGACATTACGGCTTCCATTGATTTATTTACAACAAAAAATAAAATAGGAAAACCGAATATAAACACGATACTTGCAAAAATTATATGACGCATGAAAACTTTTCTTTGATTTATAGCTTTTTGCTTTCTTACTGTTTCTTCCTGTTCTTTTAAAATGGTGTTTATTATGTCTTTTCTTTCGCTGACGGAAAGATTTTCCATAAAAGGAATATTTTCAGGGTCTATGTATATGACATATTTTTTTGCATTAGGGTCAATTTCAGGAGTTGCATTTTGTAAAAGTTTAGGCAGTTCTTGTTCGGATTGCAAAGAAACAATTTCTGCAGGTATTTCGGGTTCTGCTTTTTCTGTTGTTTGTTGGATTTCTTCGTCAGCGAATTCTTGTTCTTGAATAATATCTTGTTCGACTTCTTCGTTTTTTTTATCTTCTTCCAGATGTTTTTGTAGGCTTTGTTGAATTTTATCTATGTCAATTGTGTCTTCAAATTCTATATCATTGCCTTCTTGTGTTAAGACAGACTCTGTTTTTACCCCCAGCTCTTTTTCTTCTTCCGGATTGCTCAAAATTGACCTCGCATTTTTATTTATGGTAAACTTAAAATTATTATACCTTAATTTTTTCGAATTATCAAGCAAAAGCAGGATGTGAAAAATGGATGTTGATAAAAACAAACTGATTGAATGTATAAAAAATTTAAGATTACCGAAAGTCCTTGTCGTAGGAGATTTAGCCCTTGACGAAATGATTTACGGAGACACCGAAAGAATTTCAAGAGAAGCACCTGTTCTGATTTTGCAGCACACCCACACCAAATTAATTTTAGGCGGTGCGTCAAATGCGGCTAACAACGCTTCTGTAATAAACGGCGGCAAAGTCGGAGTTATAGGCGTTTTGGGCGAAGATTATCAGGCAGAACAATTAATTTGTGCGTTCCACAGTGCAAAAATCGATACAAAATATCTTGTTAAAGATAAAAACAGAAAAACCACGACAAAAACAAGGATTTCAGGCTCTTGTTCACAGTCGATTACTCAGCAGATAGTAAGAGTTGACAGACAAACAAACACTTTTTTGAGTGAGGACACCGAAAAAAAAGTTATTCATAATCTTGAGCACGCTATTCCTGAATACGATGCGATTATTATTTCGGATTATCACATCGGGTCTTTAACTCAAAAGGTGATAGAAAAAGCCATTGAAATTGCAAATAAACACAACAAAATTATAGTAGCAGACGCTCAAAAGAATTTGGAAAATTACAAAGACGTGACTTCAATGACGCCGAATCTTCCGGACACTCAAAAATTTGTCGGCTTTGAAGTTAAAGACGATGTGTTACTTGAAAAAGCAGGCAGAAAGCTTTTGGAAGTATCGGGCGCAAAATCCGTTTTAATAACTTGCGGTTCTGAAGGAATGGTGGTTTTTAACGAAAATGGGGAAATGACAAAAATACCTGTTTTCAATAAGTCGGAAGTTTTTGATGTTACAGGTGCCGGAGATACCGTCACGGCTATATTCACCATGGCACTTGCAAGCGGAGCACAACCCAAGTATGCTGCAATCATAGGAAACATAGCAGCAAGTATCGTGGTAAGACATTTCGGATGTGCTACCACCACAGTAGAAGAAATTTTAGAAAATTTAGAAAAAATTGCATTGTAGAAAAGAGGATTTTATGGAGAACAAAAAACTCAAATTAATAGACATTATAGTAATTTTGGGCGTTTTTATCGCCCTTGTTGTGGGATTTTTGACTTATAAAAACGTAAGGCAGACGGCTTCAAATAAGATTGAAGGTGAAGCCAAAATTGCTTTTCAGGTTTTTTTAAGAGGTATTACCTTGACGACAGGACAGAGTCCCATACGCTTTGGCGACAAAACTTTTATCAGCATAAGAAATGTTCCTTATACTGAGTTGCAGATTATAGATGTTAAGGCAGATTCTAAAAAAACAATTATGCCAAGCACAAGGACAAAAGAGCCTTTTGTAATGGTTGAAGATCTTTCGCAGCCGTTTATGTATGATGTTGTGGTAACGGTTATCGACGATGCCAAAATTACCGATGATGGTGCGGTTGTAGGTGGAAATAAAGTTAAAATAGGTCTTCCCATAGTGCTTGAAGGTAAAGATTATAAATTCAACGGACTTGTTTCAAATGTTCAAATTTTATCAAAAGAGCAAGTCGAACAGATTAAAAAAGTCTTGAAAGATTATCAGGCAAAAATGGCACAGGCAAAGCAAAATCCACAACTTGCTCCGGTTCAAGAGAAAAAATGACATAATTCAAGGCGATAGCCCAAGCGAGCCGTAGAAGGATGTCATTGCGAGCCGGCATAGCCGGCGCGGCAATCCAAAACAATTTAATGAGATAAGTATGTTTGAAGGTTTAATAATAAATTCGATAAACAATGTTTTAAATTTTACGCAAGAAAAGGCTTTATACTTGAGCCAAAACAGTCTTTTTATAAAACACATTGACGGGTTGATTTTTGCATCAATTCTTGCGGTTTTGGGGCTTTCTATATTTATGCCCTCTGATGCTTTGGGCTATGTCGCTTTAATCACTTTGTTTTTGACTGTCATAAAACTTTTTGTTAAAAAAGGCGAAAAAATTGAAGGGAATTTATTTGAACTTCTTTTGCTTGTTTATTTTATTTTTGTAGTTATAAGTCTTTCGGGCTCAACGCTTTTTCATTTAAGTTTAAAAGGTTTTTTAAAAACATTTGTGTATTTGGGTTTTTATTTTTCTGCCGTTCAATATTTTAAAAACAATCTTTCCAAAATTCCTTTTGCAATAGGTTTAATCGCACTTTGTGCGGGTATTGAAGGCTTTGTGGGGATATTCCAGAATTTCGGGCAGGTGGGAGAAATCGCTACCTGGCAGGATGTTACAAACATTAACCCCGAAGATGTGATGACAAGGGTTTACGGAACTCTTCAGCCATTTAACCCGAATCTTTTCGGAGGGTATTTGGTTGCTGTTTTGCCTTGCTTGTTTGGGTTTTCCGCGATGAGATTTTATGAAAAACATTACAAATTGGGAATATTTTTTCTTGTGCTTGCTTTGGTTTCTTCTTACGCTTTGATTTTATCTGGAAGCAGGGGAGCGTATTTGGGATTTTTGGCGATTATTGTGGGGATTTTTGCTTTTCTTGCCAAGTTTATCTGGAGCGATTTGGAAAAAAACAGGGAATTTTTTAAGAAAATTTATGTTTCACTTGCGGCTTTTGCCGCAGCGCTTGTGGCATTTGCGGTCGTATTTATTTCTTCTGTAAGGACAAGGGTTTTGTCCATTTTTGCGATGCGGGCGGATTCTTCTACTTCTTTCAGATTGAACGTTTATCATTCCGCACTTGAGATGATAAAAGACAACTGGCTTTTTGGAATCGGGGTGGGAAATCAGAATTTCAGAGAAATTTATGGGCTTTATATGAAAACAGGTTTTGACGCTTTGAGTTGTTATAGCGTGTTTTTGGAAGTAGCAGTCGAGAGCGGAATTTTTGCTCTGATTGCATTTTTGGGCTTTTTGGGAGTTTTTGCAAAGCAGACTTTTAAATTTATAACACAAAACAGCGACTTTAAATTGTGCCTTATTGTTTCAATTTCGCTTATAAGCGTTTTTGCCGTTATGGTACACGGGCTTGTTGACACGGTATTTTTCCGCCCTCAAATCCAGTTTGTTTTCTGGACACTTACTGCTTGTGCTTCATCTGTTTTGAGAAAAGCTGAAACTATTTAAACCGTTTCATCATTGACATCATCTGAGCGGGGTTCATTTTTCCGCCTTTCATTTTGTCTTTGACGTCAGAAAAGCCCTTCATCATCGCGCGCATCTGCTCAAACTGTTTTATGAAAATATTTATATCATGCAAAGAAATTCCGCTTCCTGCGGCTATTCTTTTTTTTCTGTCGGAATTTATTAAATTCGGATTAGCCCTCTCTTGTGGCGTCATACTTTGAATAAAAACTTCTATTTTCTTAAACTGTTTTTCGCCTTGATGAGAAATCATTTCTTTGTCTTCTTTTTTCAAATTCGGAATAGGAAGCATTCCCAAAAGTTGGTCTAATGAGCCAAACATTTTCATCTGCTTTTGCATTTTTAGAAAATCATCAAAAGAAAATTCGGCTTTGCGCATTTTTTTCTCGAGTTCAAGTGCTTCTTTTTCGTCAAAAACTTCCTGCGCGCGCTCAACAAGAGAAACGATATCACCCATTCCCAAAATTCTTGTTGTCATCCGCTCTGGATAAAAATCTTCCAACGCGTTTAATTTTTCCCCTGTTCCTGTCAGTTTTATCGGCTTTTTGGTGCAATAGACAACAGAAAGTGCCGAGCCGCCTCTTGAATCCCCGTCCAATTTTGTCAAAACAAGCCCTGTCAGATTAAGCTGTGCGTCAAAATTTTGGGCAACATTAACCGCTTCCTGACCTGTCATCGCATCTATCACAAGAAGTTTTTCGTGTGGCACAAAGGCTCTATCTATAAGCAAAAGTTCTGCCATCATGTCAGTGTCTATCTGCAGACGCCCTGCGGTGTCCAAAATCAGAACGTTAAATCCGTTTTCTTTTGCGTAATTAATCGAGTTTTGAACAATTTTTTGAACATCTTTTGAGTTTTCATCTGAAAAAACTTCCACCCCGATTTGCTGCCCCAGAGTTTGGATTTGTTTTATCGCAGCCGGTCTATAAACATCGCATGCCACAAGAAGCGGATTTTTACCCTCTTTTTTAAGTTTAACCGCAAGCTTAGCCGAGGATGTCGTTTTACCTGAGCCTTGAAGCCCCAGCATCATAACTATCGAAGGATGTCCGCTTAAATTAAGGGGCGAAACTTGGTGCCCCAAAACATCTACAAGTTCGTCGTGGACTATTTTTACAAGCTGCTGAGAAGGATTAATTCCTTTTAAGATTTCTTCGCCTTCAGCCTTTTCTTTTATGTTTGTGATAAATGCTTTTACCACCCGAAGGTTAACGTCAGCCTCTAACAGCGCACGGCGAATTTCTCTTAGAGCCTCTCCCATGTTATCTTCGGTCAAAGTCCCCTGAGAAGTCTTTCTGATTATTTCCTGTAATTTTTCCGATAAACTGTCAAACATTTTACCACTACACGAAATCTTTTTTACGCGCCTTTCATTGTTTTATTTTGTATTTGCCTATTTTTTGTTTTGTCGGCTTACCCGATTGATGCACTCGCTATATTTTTGCGTTGAACCTCGCCGGTAAAAACCCCTTGTCCGCTCGCATCTCTTTTGCCTTGTTAATATATTGTACTATAAAAAAAGCATATTATAATAGACTTATGTTTAAGCAAGAAGAATTTATGGGCAGAAGGGTTTTGAAATCATCTTTTTTAGAAGATGAGCCTGTTATTGCTTTTTTTACCACGCGCGAACTGCCTTTGAAGTGTGGCGAAAGACAAGACTTAAAAGGTCAAATCGAACAAAACAAAAAACTTGTCTGCGAAGGGTTAAAAATCCCTTTAGAAAATTTAATAATTCCAAATCAAACCCACAGCGATAATGT
>DAOQAU010000008.1:0-11335 GCA_035354275.1 Candidatus Gastranaerophilaceae bacterium | reverse complement strand
ATTCACGCAGGGTGGCGTGGTACAGCAGCAAAAATAGTTCAAAAAGCAGTCAAAAAAATGCAAGAAGAATTTAAAAGCGAATCTGAAGACATAATCGCACTTATAGGTCCTGCAATCGGAAAATGCTGTTTTGAAGTTGATAAAGACACTATGGAAAAAATTCTTTCAAGCGTTAAGGATGAAGAAAAAGTGCTTGTGTGTGATAAAATGAATGTGGATTTAAAGCTTGTGAATAAATTTCAGCTATTAGCCATGGGGGTAGAAAAAATAGATTTATGTGAGGATTGCACTTGCTGTAAAAATGAGTTATTTTTTTCATACAGAAAAGAAAAAGGAAACTGTGCAAGACATTCTTTGGCGGTGATGTTAAAAAGGGGAGAGAAATGAGCGTAATAGAAAAATTTTCCGATATAAGCGACGTGATGAGCGGATTAATTGATTTTGTGCAAACAGATGATGAGGTAAAAGCCGATTTTACCGAATATTTGTCAACAGTCGGG
Source organism: Candidatus Gastranaerophilaceae bacterium (assembly GCA_035354275.1). Taxonomy (GTDB): domain Bacteria; phylum Cyanobacteriota; class Vampirovibrionia; order Gastranaerophilales; family Gastranaerophilaceae; genus DAOQAU01. The sequence continues at coordinate 10,835 of DAOQAU010000008.1, read as the reverse complement.
GTGAAAACACTTTCTGAAAATCAGCTTCAATCCGTTTGTCTGCCGTATATTTTTGAAAGAAATTTAGGCTCTGACTCAAAAAGCATTATTGAACTTTTTCTTGAAAAAACAAAAAAAATTACCAAAGGCGCAAGACTTATATTAAAAGCACTTACGGGTTCGATTTATTCTGTTTTTGAAGTGAAAAAAATTCTCAAAAACGGGTTTGAATTTTACAATCTGGTAAACGAAAAAGACTATAGTGTCATTTCGCTTGTGAAAATGACTCATTTCAGGGGTGTGGGTGTGGGGCAGTACGTTGTTGCAAGGATTTTTGAATTTGAAGGCGAATATTACCTGCTTGAAATCTCCAATGTTCTTGCGGCAAACCAAAAAGAAGATGCGATGAGATTTGCCATTGCAAAAATTATCCAATCGCCCGAGATTGTCTATAAAGACAACCCCAAAAAGCAAAAAGAAATCGAAGTTCAGGTCAAAAAACTCCATAAAGCTTTTTTGGAGTGTTTCGGCAAAGAAGAAATTGTTACAACAAATAAACTTGCAGATGATATTATAGGGCTTTTCAACGATTTTGCAGAAGGCGCAAAAAAGCCTTTGGCAGAAGAAATAAAATCAAAAATAAAAACAGTTGATGAGCACAAATTTTTCCATGTGCAGGAATTTAACAACTCTTACGAAAACTTTCTGGAAAACTCTTTGGGAGGGTTTTCGGCGCACAAAGAAACTTATGATGTGGGAGTAATTTTTGATGAGGAATTAGGACTTTCTGCAATTCCTTTTTACCAAACTTTTTGCAAAATTTTTGAAGAAAAAGATTATAAAACAATTGAAAATTACGAAAAATGTGTCGAACATTTTCTTTTAACCGACAGCGTTTCAGCTAATCTTTTAAGGCGCGTTGAAGCAAAATACAAAAATTTTATGAAGGTCATAAACAAAATTTATTCGACAGAAATGACATTTGACGAGTTATTGGAAAAATACAAAAAACAGCACTTAACGGAAAAGATTTTTTCTTCGACAACGGTTTTATACGAGTCTAAAATTTTTGCAAAAACTTTGGGTTATATCGAAGAAGAAGAGCAGAAGCCCAAAATCGAAGCGCAAAATGTAGGCAGAAATGAGCCTTGTCCTTGCGGAAGCGGTAAAAAATACAAAAAATGCTGCCTGTATGCTCATGCCTAAAGGAGTGAATAGTAAATGGTAAATAGGGGATAAATTTTAATAATATTTTCCCTCGCCCCTTGCGGGAGAGGGTGGAATTTCAACACGAGGCACGAGTGTTAGAAATCCGGGTGAGGGGTACAAAAATGAAAAAGCAATTTCAAACATGTTTTCACTGTGAATATAAACCGCTTTGCAAAGTTGGAAAATCACGTCTTGAAGGGCTTGATGCAGCCTCGCCTGCAATTTCTGACATCGGATGTTTTGATTTTGAAATTTATAAGAGGCAAACTCAGGACAAACAACTTACGCTGGGATTTAATTAATCAACAAATAAATTAAAATAGTCTCTGAAAATATATGAAGTATTACGTTTTTGTTTACCTTTGTGTAGTATCCCCATTTTTACAAATGCCTTAACTAAGGCGTTTGCAACCTGATAATTTAAATTAAGTTCGCGTGCGACATCATTTACTTTTACAGATAAATTTTTATACAAAAGCTTAAGCAGTCGGCTTGCATTTACATGTGATTTGGTCAATTTTTTAATTTTTTCTTCGCATAGATTGTTTAAATCATTTACTTCTTTTAATTTAATAACTGTATATTTGGAAATGTCACAAACCCCTTCCAGGAAATATTTTACCCATTGATTTATATCATTTTTTTCTCTAACTAAATTTAAGGCATCATAGTATTGCTTTCTGTTTTTTTCAAAGTATTTTGAAAGATATAGGGTTGGAAGTTCTAAAATTCCGCTGTCAACCAGTTGCATAAGTATAATTAATCTTCCTATCCTTCCGTTACCGTCTAAAAAAGGATGAATAGTTTCAAATTGATAATGCGAAATCGCAATTTTAATTAGAATGGGGATATTTAAATCGTCATTATGCCAAAAATTTTCGAAATCGGATAAAAGTTCAGGGATTTTGTCACAAGGCGGTGGAACAAAAGAGGCGGTTGAAGGCATTGTTCCCCCAATCCAGTTTTGGGAAGTTCTGAACTTTCCAGGATTTTTATTTTTGCCCCGTGAATTGGTGAGCAATATTTTATGGGCTTCTTTAATCAATCTTGTACAAAAAGGTAAAAGTTCTACATTTGATTTTTTAGGTGTAGTCAAAATACCTGCTGTACCGGTTATTCTTTCGTAAGACTTCTCCAATGAAACCAAATAATTAAGGATTTCTATTTTTTCATCTCTTAATTCAGGCAAAATATCTTCTTCAGGTGATATGATCTCGTTTAAAGTTATTTTTGTCCCCTCTATTTTATTTGAAGAGTTTGCCTCGGTTAAACTCAAAAACCACAAGAAAGACTGGATGTTAGGTAAATTTTTTGAATATGCATTTAATTCACCTATCAATCGTCCCGCTTTTTCCAGTAAAGAAATTATTTTTAAATCATATATTTCAAACGGCTTGTTTATAGGGTAAGGTACAAAGGCTCTAAAATCTTTTTCTTTTATATAGTATCCTGCTTCATAGTTATTCATTTTTAACGACCTTTCATAATATACTTTTAATTATTATTATTTTAACACATTTACATATAATATGCAACTTGTTATTATATGTAAAACAACGCAAAACATAATAATGATAAAATTATTATTTAATAAGCCCTGCAGCTTTCGTCTTGCATATCGATTTTTTTGTCAAAGTCGTTATCAACGCCGTCTGTGCATGAGCCTATTGAATCGGGCGATTCCGCGCGCGCGTTTTTGTAAAGCCATTTGTCGTCAATTCTCAGCCACAAATATTGAAAAAACTTTTTATAAAACACTGCAATATCCGGATTTTTTATAACCAAAACATTTTCATCGTTTTTATTATCGCCGCTTCGTGAAAAATTCATAGAGCCTATAATTGTGTATAAATCATCTATTATTATTGATTTTGAATGAATTTTCCCCGCATAATTTTCTGTCTTGACCTTAATTCCTGCCTGCCTTAAAAGTTTGTGTCCCGAATAAGTCCCGTGGGCATTTGTGGCATCAATTATGACTTTAACATCGACTCCGCGGTTTTTTGCTCTTATTAAACTGTCGCATAAACCCTGATGAGTAATCAGAAAAACAGGCATGTAAATATATTTTTGGGCACTGTCAATGAGCGGAATTATTTTTGAATTCATTGTCCTGTCAGTCGGAGAAAAATAGACAGAAAATTCTGTGTCGCCTACTTGAAGTCCTTCTTTGTTGCAGATTTTTTGTTTGGTATTGTGAAATTTACCGCCATACATTTGTTCAAATTCCTGTGAGTAAACATTTGCAGCCTGCTGTGAATCGAGGATTATAATAGCGTTTGAATTAAACCCCGATAAATCAGTATCGCTTATATTGGCAGAGCCCGTCAGTACTTTTTTGTTGTCAAAGATAAAAAATTTGTTGTGCATAATTATGTTTTGGTATTTTTTTTCTACGGCAAAATCAGCATTGTTGTTTTTAAAAACACTTGTCAGATAAAGTGTGTCGGGATACAGGTTTTGGTTTTTGCCGTCGATATCATAAACAAAGCGAACCTTTACCCCTCTTTTTTGCGCGTTTTCTAGCGCACTTTGAATTGCGGGAGTTTTTGTGTAGCCATAAATTGCAAAATATATCGACGATTGCGCACAGTTAATTTCTCTCAGAAGTGCTCTGCAAAAATCCGTATTACACTTGTTTGAAGGTTTTAGAACTGAGGTTAAATCGGGCAGATAAATTTCAATTCCCCTGCCGTTAAAAATACCCGCTGCTTTTGGTGCATAAGGAATTTTTTCTTCATATATTGTTATAATTTTTTTTGATTTATTTTTCTCTTTTTGTTTGCCCGAGCAAAATTGACAGGCTTTTGCGTCTTTGGGAATTTGATTAAGAGGCAAAATCTGCGAATTATGAGCCAGAAGTCCGTATTTGCAGTTTAATTTGTGATATTTTAAACTTTTATTATTAAAAATTCTCAGGTTTAATTTCTTTGCTTTTAAGATGTTTTGTTGGATTTTGTCTTTGTTTGCATAGCTTTTGGAGGTGGCAAAGCCTTGTTCTAGAAGCATTTTTTCATAAACTTTATTGTCAATGAGGATTTTTTTATCTTCTTTTCCTGTAAATTTAACTTTTTTGCTTAAATTTTCTTTTGCAAAATTTTGTGCCAAAAATCCCAAACCTAAAGCATCTTCTTGTGAAATCCCTATTTTTTTTGCCAGCTCTGTTTGGCTTTGGCTCGGTTTTGTCGAAAAACTTTTTATGTCCTCGAGAAAAATTTCTTCGTCATCATCTTTTATCCCGTTGTTGTTTAAATCAACTGTAAATTCAATCGGAGAGGTAATTTCAAGCACATCAAATTCGGCTGTTTTTTGAAACTGGTAAGCCAAAAACACAAGAAAAGAAAAAATTAAAATAGTAACAGTAAAACCTTTCACCTATTCACCTATTAACCTATTCAACTCTTGTAGTTGGTTATTTCAAAGTCTAAACGTTGAATTTTGTCTTTTAAATCCATATTTTGAGTTATGTTAAATTCAATCTGGTGTTGAGATTTTGCTTTTTTAGAGTTTATGTGATTGCAAGGGTGGATTAAGGCTTCGACGGTACAATCTTGGTTTATCGTTTCAAGTCCGCAGTAAAGGGTTTTGTCATTCATCATCCCTGTGTAGCCCACTCCTATTAAATAGTCGTTAGTTTGAAGCCCATATTCCTTTATTTTTTGTCTGTTTATTAGGGTAAAATAGTTTAAAAGCATTATTTTTAAAAGATTTGGCGGGTATTTTAAATTTAGGTGAAATTTTATATCGGGTACCGTATAAAATTTTTCAAATTGAGTTCTTACCTGATTAATTTCGTATTCTTTGGCAAGTCTGCAGGTCAGTTCAAATATTTTAGGAATTGCATGAACATGGACATGAGAGTCCAAATGGTCAATTTTTGTATAATTTAAAACCCTTTCAATTTGCAGGCGAAATTCAGTTTCAACCTGCGCCATAAAATCTTTATTGCCTGAAAGATAAATCATTTGTCCGTAGCTTTTGACAAATTTACTGTTCAGGTCGCAGAGCATATTCATTTTTGTAAAATTACTCAGGGAATAGCCTTCGATTATGTTAAGATGAACCCCTATTCCTAAATTTGGGCATTCGGGAATAATTTCGTTTACCGCGGCATCAAATGCCTCACCGTTTGCGCAGATACTTGCGCTTGTAAGAAATCCGTGGTTATAACCATCCAAAACGGCTCTGTTAAAAGCGTTTGACATCCCGAAATCGTCTGCGTTAAGTATAAATTTTTTGTTACTCAAAATAAAAACCCCTTGCTCTGAACCCAGAAATATTATAATATGAATATTATAACATAATAGGAATTTTTAAGATGCGCAAACCGACCTTAGCAATTATCGTACCTTGTTTTAACGAAGAACTTTTAGTAGAAAGCACTGTGAGCAGTCTTTTTGAGGTGATTAATGCCCTTATCGAAAAAGGTAAAATTCTTGAAGACAGCTATGTTTATCTTATAGATGATGGCTCAAAAGACAGAACTTGGGAGATTATAGAAGAATTACACAGAAAAAATCAGCTTGTAAAAGGGGTAAGGTTTGTAAAAAATTACGGTAACCAAAAAGCACTTATGGCAGGGCTTTTAGGGGCAAGAGAGTTGGGTTGTGATTGTGTTGTTTCGATAGATGCCGACCTTCAGCAAGACCAGTGGGCGATAGAAAAATTCGTTGATAAATACTCGCAAGGCTACGATATAGTTTCCGGTATAAGAAATCGCCGCGACACCGATTCTTTTTATAAAAAATATACGGCATTGTTTTTTTACAAATTAATGAATCTTTTGGGTGCAAAAATCCCTGTTAATCACTCTGATTACAGGCTTGTAAGCAAACGCGCGCTTGATATTCTCGCAAGATATACCGAAAAACAGCTTTTCTTGAGAGGATTTTTCCACGAAATAGGCTTAAAAACCGCTTATGTAAATTTTGATGTGAAACCCAGAATGTTAGGTAAATCAAAGTTTAACTTTATAAGCCTTTTGGGACTTGCACTAAACGGTATAACTTCATTCAGTATAATTCCTCTTAGAATTATTGCTGTTTTAGGGTTTTTTATGGCACTTTTCAGCTTCGGACTGGGACTTCAGGTACTGTATGAAAAAATAGTTCTGCACTCGACTCCAAACGGTTGGGCAACTCAGGTTGTTTTCCTGACTTTCTTTGGAGGTATTCAGGTCTTTTGTCTGGGAATTATAGGCGAATATTTGGGGCAGGTTTACAGAGAAGTCAAAGCCAGGCCCAGATATATTAAAGACATTGAACTGTATTAAAGGCTGAATAGGTGAGGGGCTGAAAGATTTTTTAGTTAAAAAGTCGAATAGTCGATAAGTTTATAAATTTTGTATTGTCAAGTCTCTGAACTGTTGAGCTGTCGAGCTGCTAAATTTTTTAGTCACTTCTATTTACCATTTACTATTTACTTGTTATAATTATTAATCATGAAAAGGTTATTTTTACTTTTATTTTTAATGATTTCTTTTGCTCTGCCTTGTCTGTGCGAAATCCAGCTTAGAGGCTATGAGGGTGCTGAAATTCCTAAAGGAACATTTATCCCTGTAATAAGCACACAGGAGATTTCAACACAATACTGCGATGAAGGAACGAAGGTTAAATTTATTGCAGTGTCCGATTTGTATTTGTATGATACAAATGTAATCCCACAAAATACTGAATTTTTCGGGTATGTTGAGAAAATAAATGAGCCGGTGGTGGGGACAAACGGATCCATGGTTATTAAGGTTATAAAATTTAAAACTCCGCAAGGATATGAAACACCCATAAGAGCATATATATATACTCCCAAAGGGAATTTGATAGGAGGAGAGCTTACGAATCCTGCGACTTACGATAAAAAACCCCATTTCCAACAGGGATTTTCTCACGGCACACTTCAGTATGTGCCCGGTGCCACAAGGCAAATGGGTGAGCATACCGTTGTAGCTTCAGGTGCCGATCTTATAATCGTGCTTGCAGCCCCTGTTTTTATTACACAAGGTGTTACAAATTGACAAAAACGGGTTTTAGAATAATAATTATTAGTATATAGACACAAGAAATTTTAAAAGGAGGACACTAGTATGAACAAAAAAACTTTTAGCTTAATTTTGTTGGCTTCAATGGCAGGCGCAAACTTGTCTTTTGCGGCAAGTAACTATCAATATCAGCCAAATTTTCCTCAACCTCAGTATCAACAAAACTATTATCCAAGTGAGGTAAGGCAAACAGGAAATCAGCCGCTAAAGGGCAGAGTTGTAACGGTTCCGCCCGGAATTACAATGTCGGCTGTTGTTTCAACTCCGATAAGCTCTGAGTTTTTAACTCTTGGGCAACCGGTGAGTGTAACTTTGGGTTCTGATTTTTATTATAATTCAACATTAATCGCACCTGCAGGAAGTACTGTTATGGGTACCGTAACTCAAGTTACAAAAGCAAAACACGGAACAATAAACGGATCTTTGAGGCTCAGGTTTACCGAAGTAACAACACCTTACGGGGCTAGAATTCCTATATCTGCAATGATAAAAACAGATGACGGAACAGGGCTTTTAAAAGGCGGAACAAAAATGGATACAGCTAAAGAATATGCAAAAGATATGGCTGTAGGTTCTGCCGCAGGTGCACTTACAGGACTTGTAGCATCAGCTATTGCAGGTGGTGCCGTAGGCAAAGGAACGGCAATTATGACAGGTGTCGGTGCAGGTGCAGGACTTGCAAAATCAATATATGACAAAGGTCAGGATGTTATAATCCCTTCAAATGCAACAGTTCAGCTTATGATTGACCAACCTATTACAGTTAACCCTTCAGGATATAACTACGATTATTAGTAAATCGGCTAATAATCTTTGTTCATATTCTTTATAAAGTAGTAAATAGTTAATAGGAAATAGTGAATAGAAATTAAAAGTAAAATTTGAAAAAAAACAGAAAAATCCATTTACTATTTACTATTTACTATTCACTTAAATATTAAAATATAAGCACAAAGCAAACAGGAACAATTAATGGCAATTTTGGGAAACATTAACAGTTTAATAGATGATGACGATATAAAAGAAAAAGAAAGTTATACCATTCCTTCGGTGCTAAAACACTCGCAGGAGGGTATTTCTTTTAAAAAATCTCTTGTATTGTCAACTGTTTTGCACCCTGCGGTGGTGGGGCTTGTTTGGCTTATAATTTTAATTTTGACGCTTATGGGTATAACGCTTTCTATATTTGAAAAACCAAAACCAAAAATGAACGATATAGAATTTGTGCTCGTTGACAAAGAACAAATGCCTTTAAATAAAAAAACTCCTTATCGCGCAGATAGAAATTCAAGAACAGGCGGTAAAAGAGATCCTAAAAAAAAGGTTTCCATGCCTTCGCCTTCCCCCACAAAAAAAGCAGTACAACAGCAGTCAAGATCTAGTCAAAGTGCAAAAAAACCTTCTGTTAAAAAGCCTCAGGCACAAAAAGTGCCTCAAAAGAAAAATGTTTTTGAACAGTTAACCCAAAAACAACCTCAAGCAAGACCTCAGCCGCCATCGGCAAGACCTTCAATAAAACCTCCTTCTGTGCCAAGGCCTTCGGTTAAGCCAAATCCTGAATTTGCAGTGCCTATACCTAAAGCATCAAGCTCAAGTACAGGAAAAACATATTCCACAGGACCAATAGGCGGAAGCGGAAGCGCAAAAACAGGCTCTAGCGGAAGCGGAAGAAGCTATGCACCCGTGCCTTCTTTGTCACCTTCAGGCGGCAGCGGTTCAAGTGCCGGCTCAAGCGGTTCAAAAATGTCTAAAGGTTCATCCGGTTACGGGAATTACGGTAATCCCGGAGGTGGCGGTGGAGCACCAGGCATAGATGCAATCAGAGAACCTGATTTTGGACCTTATATGAGGGAGCTTCAAAGAAGAATTAAAATGAATTGGGATCCGCCAAAAGGCAACGAAAGCAAGCGTGTAATTCTTTTGTTTAAAATTGCCCGTGACGGAAGACTTCTTTCAATAAAAGTATTCAAATCTTCAGGGGTTCCAAGTGCCGATAAGGCTGCACTCAGTGCGGTTGAACTTACGGCACCTTTCAAGCCGCTTCCGCCGGATTATAAAGGAAGCAGCATAGACATTCAATTCACATTTGACTATAATGTTTTTGGGGCGACAAATTATTAATCAGAAAATAAGTTATTACATAAAAAAGAGGATAAAACTATGGAATTATTACTACATTCAATCAAAATGGACTGGCCCGTACTGTTACCGATTTTAGTATGCTCGATTTTAGTCGTTGCTGTGGCACTCAACAGATACTCTTTTTACAACAAAAACAAAAGAGACGTTGTGCAGTTCATTCCGAAGTTACAAAAAGAATTGGCAAGAAATAACCTTGACAGCGCACAGACCCTGAGCGTTCAATTAGGCGGGGTTATCGGAGAAGTGAGCGAAGAGGCGGTGAGAATTTTTTCCGAGCAAAGAAAAGGATTTTCTCGTTCTTTTGATATAGCAGCAAGTCTTGCTACAAGAAAACTTGAACACCACCTTACCATTTTGGGTACAATCGGCGGTGTGGCTCCGTTTTTAGGCTTGTTCGGTACTGTTGTCAGAATTCTTTATACCTTCCAAGACCTTGCAACTCAAGGTAATCAGTCAGCCGCTGTTGCAATGGGTATAGGCTCAGCCCTTATCGCTACTGCCTTCGGTTTAGGTGTTGCGATTATTGCGGTTATTTTCTATAACTCTTTCCAATCAATAGTAAAAAGATTTGAAGATGATTTTCAGTTAATCAAACTTCTTTTCTTGAGTTTCGTCGATTCTGAGGAAGAAGTTAAAGTTCAATCAGCGTCAAATATAGCTTTATAAGTGAAGAGTGATGAGTGAAGTGTGAAGAGAAAAAATCCCTTCACCCCTCACGCTTCACCCTTCACCAAATCATAAAGCTGATAAATAAAACAAAGGACACAAAACCAATGGCAATCAAGACAACAAAAGGCAAAGATGCACTGTTTACAGAAATAAATATAACTCCGCTTACGGATATATTTCTCGTGCTTTTAATTATCATGATGGTTGTCGCACCGACATTCCAATCCATGGATAATTCGATAAATATTCCAGAAATTAACAGCGGAGTTTCTGTTGAACAAAAAGATGCAACTGTTGCGGTTACAAAAGAAGGGGTTATGTATATTAACGGCAAGCAAATAAGCGCCGATAATCTCACAAACGAGCTTCTTGCAATAAAAGATTCGCTTGAAAAGAAAGAGGTTGTCGTAAAAGCAGACGAAAAAACCAAAAGCTCTGAAATAATGAAAATTATGAATGCCGCAAAAGAAGCAGAATTTACAAAGTTGGTTCTTGCCGGCGAGCCTTTAAGCAAAAAAGACCAAAAAACTCTTTCCGATGGAAATAATAAAAGAATTAAACCTATTGAAAAACAGCCTGAACAGGTAAATGATACACAGAATTGGGAAGATTAAAAAGGATAAAATAAAATGGCAACAAGACACAGAGATAGTTTTAATGAAATAAACATAACACCGCTTACGGACATATTTTTGGTGCTTTTAATCATAATGATGGTTATAGCCCCGCTATTAGACCAGCAGGGCTTAAATCTTACCGTGCCTGATATGGTCGAGCAGCAAAACATAAAAGAAACAAAAAC
>DAOQAU010000007.1:767-58529 GCA_035354275.1 Candidatus Gastranaerophilaceae bacterium | reverse complement strand
CCCTTTGCACCTGTTTCTTTGTTTTTGGTTGTCATGTAACAAATCCTTGATTGGTGGGTTGGGGAATCCACCCTAATTTTATGCTCAAGAAATACTTGGCGGAGTTTTTTCTTTTAATACTTCTAAAAGTCTTGAATCCCTGAGTTTATTGTATTTTTCTTTTCCGTTTGAATAATTTGCAAAAGGTGTGATTGAAATTCCGCCTCTGGGGGTGAAGATTCCGGTGATTTCAAAATACTTTGGTTTCATCAATTTTACCAAATCTTTCATAATCATATTTATGCAATCTTCATGAAAATCTCCATGGTTTCTGAAACTGAATAAGTATAATTTTAAACTTTTAGATTCAACCATTTTAATATTGGGGATATATTTAATATAAAGTTTTGCAAAATCGGGCTGACCTGTTTTCGGGCATAAGCTACTGAATTCATAAGCATAAAGCGTTACCACATAATCATTTTCCGGATGAACGTTTTCAAAGCACTCTAAAACGGAAGGATCGTATTCTGTCGGGTAATCGGTTTTGGTTTTACCTAAAGATTTAATTGATTCTAACTTCTTTTTGCTTCTCACTTAGATTATTTCCTTATACGACTCGGGATTGTTCAATAAATCGTAGTTAATCTCGTTTTCGTTATCGGCGATTACAGCGGCCACAACCGCATCTGAGGTTACGTTAAGGGTGGTTCGCATCATATCCGTGAGCCTTTCGATAGTAAACAGGAATGCAAAGCCTGCAACAAGCTGTTCAGGGCTCAATCCCAGACCGTTAAGCACAAGAGCAATGGTTATAAGCCCTGCGCCCGGAATTCCCGCACAAGTACTTGAAGCAATCATTGCAAGGAAAGCTATTTGAATAATCAAAAACGGCCCGAGGTGGATTCCATAAGCTTGCGCAAGGAAAATTACCGCAACTGTTTGCAGAAGTGCAGTTCCGTCCATGTTCAAAGTAGCACCCAAAGGAAGCACGAAACTGGAAACTTTATGTGAAATTCCTCTTTTTTCGCAGCATGCGATAGTTAAAGGCAGTGTCGCAGAAGAACTTGCCGTACCGAATGCCACCATCATGGCTTCTGCTATTGCAGCATAGAGCATAAGAACAGGGACTTTTGAAAATACTTTCAAGAAAATCGGATAAACAACAAAAAATTGTATTGCAAATCCTATGCATAAAACCGCCAAATATTTTGAAATACTTTGAAAAATGTCTATACCAAAACTCGATACTGCAGTTGCCGTAAGCGCAAAAACACCGGGTGCGGCAAAGTACATTATCCAGTCTGTAACCTTCATTGTCGCGGCAAAAATCGATTCAAAAAACGACACCACAGGGCGGTTAATTTCCCCTACTTTTGCAAGTGCTACAGCAAAAATAAGGGCAAACACTATGATAGAAATCATGTCACCTTTAGCGACTGATTCAAGAGGATTTTTGGGTATAAAGTTTATAAAAATATTTAAAACATTGCCTTTTTGCTGTTCGATTGTTGTTGCAACCTGCTGTTGGATTGAAGCGGCGGCATCAACATTAATGTATTGTGCTGCACCGACTCCGGGTTTCATTGTAAGAGCAAGAGCCGCACCTATTGTAACGGCAAGAACAGTTATTATACCGTAATAGATAATCATTTTTGTTCCGAATTTACCAAGCTGCTTGTTGTCGCCGATGCTTGTAATTCCTATTACTATGGCAGAAATAACCAACGGAATAACTACCATTTGAATAAGTCTTATAAATATCTGACCGATAAATGTAAGTATCTTTGTCAGAAAAACACTGTCATGGCTGTGCATGAAAATCCCTACAAAAATCCCCGCTATTAAGCCAAAAAATATGTGCCAATTACGCTTCAAGCCAAGCCCGAGAGCTATCAGAATCTGCATGTGTAATTTCATATATTACCCTCTCAAGTTAAAAATAACCAAATTATTTTCTAATTCTACTACTTTCAAGCAAAAAATACAAATATATTTACAAAAAATATACAATTTTATTCGGGCATAAGTATCGAAATTACTGCATTGCTTACTGGCAAGTAGTTTCGGGCTGCTTCTTTTAAATCTTTTGGTGTAATTTTTTCCAAAATGTTAAGATATTCTTCAACAAGAGCCAAATTTTCACACACGGTCATGTAATAACCTATAGTTTCACCGATTTCAGAAACTGTTTCGGCGTTGTGCGCGAATAGGGACTTGATTTTTTTCTTTGCTTTCAAAAATTCTCTTTGAGAAACTTCTTCGTTTACAATTTTTTCAAGCTCTGATTTTACCAAATTTATTGCCAAATCTTTCTTTTCAGGGATAAAATTTGCCTGAATAAAGAAATTATTTCCGTCTTTGAACTGGTAATTGTCGGCGTTTATCATATTAAAAACAGGCTCTTTTTGTTTTTCGATAAGGTTTTGGTAAAGCCTTGAACTTGTGCCTTCGCCTAAAATTATTGCAATTATTTCAAGTGCGATTGAGTTTTTTAAATCGCACGCCAAAGGTCCCAAGTAGCCGAACATCATAAATGCAGAATTTATTTGGGATTTTTGCTCTAAATATTTTGTTTCACAAACAGGCTCATCGGGTTTGCTTGTAAGCTTTAAATTCCCTCTTTGCCCCCATTTATCCTGAAATTCGCTTATAACTTTATTTAAAATTTCCTTGTTGTCAAAATCACCTACTATAATAGTTGTAATGTTTTGTGGCGAATAAAAGGTTTTATAATAATCCATTATGTCCTGACGCGTAACCTGTGAAATAATTTCGGGAGTTCCTATGACATCTCTTTTATAAGGGTGAGAAGTGTACATGGCTTTGTTGCATGCGTTATAAACCTTTGTCCAGGGTTGGTCTTGGCGCATACGAATTTCTTCTATAACGACATGGCGTTCTCTTTTTTCATTTACTTTTGTGTCATTAACATCAAATGCAGGTCCGATTTCTTCTTCGGGCAAAATCGGATCTAAAATCATATCGGCATGAAGCTCTATTGCCTTGTATAAATCTTTGTCTTTTTCGCCTTTGGGGAGGGTTACATAGTAGAAAGTGTAATCTTTCCAGGTCGCGGCGTTTACAATTCCGCCTTTGGCTTCTAAAATTTTGTCGAATTCCCCGGCTTTATATTTGTTTGTGCCTTTAAACATCAAATGTTCCAAAAAGTGCGAAATACCGTTATTTTGGTCATTTTCGTTAATCGAGCCCGTTTTTATCCAAGAACTTACATTGACAAGCCCGCCCTCTTTGTGTGCAAGGACAATTTTGTGGTTGTTTTCAAGCTCATAAATTTCGACTTCTTTGGTCAAAAACGGGTATTTTACTAAGGTTTTCTTAATATTCATATTTTGATTATACCTTAAAAAAATTTTTTGGTTATAATTAAACTCATGGAAGTTTTAGCTCAATTAAAAAACAAAATTGTCGTTTCTGTGCAGGCAATGCCTGATGAACCTTTGTACAAGGAAGAGTGCATGCTTGCAATGATGGAATCTGTAGTTCAAGGAGGTGCCTGCGCGCTTCGTGTAGCAGGCACTCGCGACACCAAAAACGCCAAAAGCTTCGGTCTGACTGTAATAGGGCTTACAAAACCCGATAAACTTCCCGATAATTGGCTTGAAATTGTCTATATTACCCCCACACTTGAAGACGTTGAAAAGTTAATCAAAGCCGGAGCCGATATTGTTGCATTTGACGGAACTTTCAGGAAAAGAGAGTGTTCGGTCGAGGATATAATCAAAAAAATTCATTCATACGGAAAGTTTGCAATGGCGGATGTTTCGACTTTTGAAGAGGGGCTGGCATGTGCCGAGTTTGGTGCTGATATGGTTTCGACAACACTATCGGGCTATACGAGTTATTCGCTTACAAAATCTGATGAGCCGGATTTTGAACTTCTTGCAAAACTGACAAAAAAGTTAAAAGTGCCTGTGGTGTTAGAAGGCAGAATTTGGGAGCCCAAACAGGTTCAAAAGGCTTTTGAACTTGGCGCGTGGTGTGTTGTGATAGGCTCTGCGATAACAAGACCGCAGCTGATTACAAAACGGTTTTTAGGGGAGAAAATGTAAATGAAAAAAGCACTTGCAATAGATATTGGCGGAACAAAAATTTATCACACACTTGTGAGCGAACAGGGTGAAATTTTGGGCGAAGTCAATAAAATTTCAACACCTAAAGACATTCAGGAACTTAAAAGTTTGCTTGAAGAAGTTATAAAAACTTACGAAGGGCAGGTTGATGTAGTTGCAATAGCAACGGCAGGGGCTGTAAACAATCAAAATAACAAAGTCATAAGCTCAACCGCAAATTTACCAAAAGGTTACAATCAGATTGATTTTCAATCGCTTTCGACAAAAAAAGTTTTTATAGAAAACGATGCAAACGCCGCAGCCTGGGCAGAGCATGAACTGGGCGCATCAAAAAATTGTCCTTATTCAGTTATGCTTACACTCGGAACAGGAGTAGGCGGCGGAATAATTTTACAAGACAGATTGTACAAGGGAAAATCAGGCGGAGCCGGTGAAATGCACTTTAAATTGTTTGCAGATATGCGCCGCAGGTGCACCTGCGGCGCATGGGACTGCTTTGAGGCTTACGCTTCTGGCACAGGGCTAAAATTAACCGCAGAAGAAATTTTGCGCGACAATAATGTAACCACTTATGACGTAATCGAAGGGGTTAAAAAAGGCGACACAAAAATGAAAGAAGTTTTTGACATCTGGCAAAATCATATTTTGGCAGGGCTGGTCGGGCTTGCAAACCTTTTTGATCCTGACTGCTTTGTGCTTTCGGGCTCTCTTGCCGAATTTGTAGACACGGATTATTTGGAAAATGAAACAAACGCGCAGATTGTAACGGCACCTATTAAGGTTTACAAGGCAAAAGCGGGCAACCATTCCGGAATGATTGGTGCAGCATTGTTAGCTTTAAGCTGGATTGAAAATACTAATTGAAAAGGAAATAGTAAATAGGAAATAGTAAATAGAAAAAATAAATATTCAATTCACTATTCACTATTTACCATTTACTCGGGTAGAAAATGGGCAAATCTAAGAAACGAATATTACATCAAGGAAGAAACAATCAGATTACCAAACTCACAAGGGAAGATGCTTTGGGTGAGGTAGTCAAAGCGTGCAACAAAAAACGAATTGACGAGGAAGCAAAAAATCTCATCTCGCTTTTCGGTTTTTCCGCAGAAGAGCTTTTGGAATCCGGCGCACGCTACGAAGACGTAATCGTGCTTAAAGGGATTTTAAGTTAATTATTCAAATATTTCATCAATTTATTAATGTCTTTATTCCAGCTGCCGTACCAGTTTTTCAGGATTACATCAGCCGGACAAAGCCCTTGAAGCGTATATTCTGCAATCGAGTCAAGGAATTTTTCTTCGCCAAGCCCTTGTTCTTTCAAACTTTTTTGGCTTATTTTCAGAATTTCTTTTGCGATATCTTTTGCAAAATGCCCTTTAATTTTTGTTTCAAGTGCGTTTTTGGGGACATTGTATCTGAATTCTGCTATATCGTTGTAAGAAAAATTTGAAACCAGTTCTTCAGCTTCTTCAAGGCTTTTTTGCGAATACAAAATCCCTTTATAAATTCCCAAAATAGCATACTGCATGCCATGATTTGCGCAGTCATGGTTTCTGATTTCGATAAAATCTCTCAATCTAACTTCTGGAAAACACAAATTTGCATGCAAAAGAAAATCGTCTAAAGTCGCTTCAAAGCCGTCAAAGCCTCTTTCAATGAACTGTTCAAAATCAATTTTGCCCAAAATTTTAACAGGGTTTCCTTCGCGCATTATAAAAATCATCGGCGTTTTCATAACATCCTTGATATAATCTTCAAATCCGTAGTCTGAATTTTTTTCAAAGAATTTTTTGCTCAAAAATCCGCATCTTTCGCTGTCGGTATTTAGCCAGCTTAAGCCTCTAAAGGTTTTGTAGCCTGTGTCAACGCTGCCTCTAATTGGTGAGTTTGCAAACATTGCTGTCATAAAAGGCGAGAGCATGTTTGTTACCCTGAATTTTCTTATTGCGTCTTTTTCCGATGAAAAATCAAAGCAGGCTTGAATCCCTGCAGTTTCTCTCATCATAACATCAGACAAGATTCCCCAAAGGTAATTTGCCATTATGTGGTAGCGTTTTTTGGGAATAATTTTTATGCTTTTGTAAGTCGAAACAGGCGAAACGCCGTATTCAAGCAGGTTAATATCATATCTTCTCAAAAGCGGGGTGATTTTTTTATTGAAATTATCTATTTTTGTTTTTAAATCGGCAATATTTTTTTCCGGTTTTAAACTCAGTTCAAACTGGCAGCCGGGCTCTAAAGTTATCAAATCTTCGCCTTTTTTCAGCCCGATAATGTTGTAATCATCAGTTATGTATTCCCAATTATCAAGTTTTGAAAAGGCTCTTAAAAGTTCATAAATTCCGTTTTCACCTTCGTAGCCTACGGATTTGTAAGTTAGGGCATGGATTGGAAGCCTTTCGTATTCAACACCTATTGAGTATTCTTCTTTTGGTTTGCAGCCTTTTTTGAATACCGATAAAATCGTTTCATCCTTTGATTTCAACATAAATCCTCTTTTGCTGATAAATCTTCTTGTCCAAATAAATCATAACATGTAAACTATCATATAAAACTTAAAAAAAACATTACCCTGTTTGTATTATTATAGATTAGTAACATGGACTACTTACGAAGAGCAAAATCGTTCAGAACAAAAAAACGGCTCGGACAGAATTTTCTTATTGACGAGAAAACAATCCGCGCGATATTAGAAAGCGCACAGATTTCAAAAGATGATATTGTGGTTGAAATCGGCGCAGGAGTCGGTTTTGTGACAGAACAGCTTGTTAAAGTTGCAAAAAAAGTTATCGCAATAGAGCTTGACGAAGAGGCGATAAAAGAGTTAAAAAAAATCCATTGCGACAATTTGGTCATCCTGCATCAGGATATTTTAAAAACTGATTTGAGCTTGGTTTGCGATGAAAAAGTCAAGATTGTAGCAAACATCCCCTATTACATCACAAGCCCTATAATCGCACATCTTTTGGGCGAAATTGACGATTTGGATAATAAAAACAGAAACAAAATAAAAGAAATTATTCTTATGGTTCAAAAAGAAGTCGCTCAAAGAATTGCGGCAACAGAAAAAAGCCCTTCAAAACAGTATGGGCTTTTAACCATTCTGTCGCAGTTTTGGGCGGATTGTGAAATAATCAAAAACGTAGGGCGCAAGTGTTTTTACCCGAGTCCCAAAGTAGATTCGGCACTGGTAAAACTTATCGTCCGCAAAGAACCCAAAGTTAAACTTTTAGATTATAAGCATTTCAGAAAAACAATTAAAGCGGCTTTTTCTCAAAGAAGAAAAAATATTAAAAACTGCCTTTTAAGCGGCGGTTTTTCAAAAGAAAATATTGAAAAATCACTCAAAAATGTCAAAATCGATCTTAACGCAAGAGGCGAAACTATTTCTATTGAAAATTTCGGCAAATTATCACAGGAGTTAATCAATAATGCGTGAAATTAAAATGAAAAATGACCCCTCATCCGGCTTTCAGCCACCTTCTCCCGCAAGGGGAGAAGGAAAATTAAATCCCCCTCGCCCCTTGAGGGAGAGGGAAAAATTTCGAAACGAGGTACGAGTTTCAGAAATTTGGGTGAGGGGTAAAAAAGAAATAAAGGTCAAATGTCCGGCTAAAATAAACCTTACTCTTGAAGTTTTGAACAAACGCCAAGACGGATTTCACAATATTCAAAGTGTTATGCAAACAATTGATTTGTTTGATTTTCTGACGATAAAAATTGAAGAAAACTGCAAATTTGAAATAAAACTTTCCGGCACAAGCGACCAAATCCCTTATGACGAAAGTAATCTTGTTTATAAGGCAATTTTGCTTTTTGTAGAGCATACAAATTTGCACCCGCATAAAATTTCTGTCTTTATTGAAAAAAATATTCCCGTCTCTGCAGGGCTTGCAGGCGGAAGCACAGATGCTGCAGGAACTCTATGGGGATTAAATAAGATTTTCTCGGATGTGCTTTCAAAAGAAGAACTTCATAAACTATGTGCAAAACTTGGTTCAGACCTTAATTTTTGCCTGGAAGGCGGGTGTCAGCTTGCAACAGGCAGAGGCGAAATTCTGGAAAGATTGCCGTTTCAAGAATTTTGCCTCGCATTGATAAAACCAAAAAATCTCGGCATAAGCGCAAAAGAAGCTTATACAAAATTTTCACAGCTTAAGGTTAAGCCGAATTTGAATATGAGCGCAAAACTTATTGCTGCCTTAAAATCGGGAGAAAATATAGTTCCGTTTTTGCATAATGATTTGGAAACGGCATTAATTGGCGATTATGCTCAATTGCTTGAAATTAAAAAATTATATCCCAAGACAATTATGTCGGGTTCGGGTTCGGCGTTTTTTGCCATCGGGGAAAGGATTTCAGCGCAGGACAAATTTTGGGCAAAAAACGCTTTAAAATCAATTAATTACGGCATAGCTGAGGTTCAAAGTTCTTCGTAGATTTTTCTTAAAACGTATTCTTCAAAAGTTTTTTTGTCGAAATTTGTTGATTTAGGGTCGTTTACCATAATGCAAAAAGCGTAAGTTTTTCCGCTTTTTGCGGTCAAATATCCTGTAATTGCGCTTATATTTGATAAGGTTCCTGTTTTTGCTTTAAGATTATCTTTAAAATAAAGCATCCTGTCGGTTAAAGTTCCTTCGCCTGATTTTGCAAGGGAGTTTATAAAATCGTTATAAGAAGGTTCTTTGGCAATTTTTACCAGAACATTTGTCATAAAATCAGCTGTAATAAGGTTATTTTTAGAAACGCCGCTTCCGTCAACTATTTTTATGCTGTCGGTGTTTATGCCTAATTTTTTGTAGTAATTATTTAACATTTCAACGCCTGCTTCGGCAGAGCCTGCGTTGTTTATATATTTGCCTCCTGCCAGTTTGAAAACAGTTTCTGCTGCCATGTTATTGCTTTGTTTTAAGATATCTGATTGTGCTTGTGAAATTGGGTGGCTTATTTTTCCCAGCAAAACGGCATCTTTAGGAAGCTTCATTCTTTCAAATTCGCCATAGTATCCTACTTTTTGCTTCCGCAAAACTTCTTCAAGGCGAAGCACAAAATATCTTCTGGGGTGGTTTATGGGAATTTCTATGGAATAATCGCCTGAGATTGTACCTTGGGCATTTATTACATCGGGTGAAATATAATTTTTTCTGTCAAGCTTAATTTCGGTGCTGCTTCCGGTTGTAACATTATTTGAAAATGCGGTAGGATAAAAAACTTCCGTGGAAATTTCAGCCGGTGCCCCTTGCTGAGAACCCGGGCAGAAATTTATTTTTAAAAGATTTTTGTCCAAATTATAAGCACCGAATTTTGGCATAAGAGGGTTTAAATCATCATCCCATTGCCAACCTTCGCCCCATTCCTGGCTGTCCATTACAGAGTCGTCAATGTAAAACGGTTTGTTTAAATCTTGTTTTTGAGGAAGCATGCTTATTAATTCTCTTAAATCTCTTGTCGTAAGATACGGATCAGCTCCCAATTTCAAATAAATGCTTCCGTCTTGAGCTCTGTATAGTTCTGTTTTAAATTCGTAATTTTCTTTTAAGGTATCAATGGAGGACAAAAGTGTTATAACTTTTTGTATGGAAGCAGGTGACATAGGCATTTTGGCATTCATTTCGTAGGCGGTTTTTCCGTTTGAAACCTCTTTTATTGAAACGCCGATTAATGCCCTTCTTGAAAGGTCAGATTCCCATATCGCAGAAAAAATCGGGTTTATAAGTGGTTTTGCAATCGAAATCTGTGCAAAAACAAATAATGCTATAAAAGTTGAAATTAATTTAATTTTTTTCATGACGTCCTTAAAACAATTTTACATCATAATTTTCTTGTATATCAAGTAAAACTGTACATTTTTTTCTAAATTGATACATCTTTTCAAAATCGGGTTGTGCAAAAATTACCCCTTCGCCCTTTTTTATTTGTGAAATTACCTCTCCGTTGAAATCTATAATTCTTGAATGTCCCAAATTCCATTCATCTTCGGTGATTTTGCCCGATTGTGTCAAAGCAACCATAAAACACTGATTTTCAACAGCGCGCGCCTTGGTAAGCGTTTCCCAATGTCCTGCCCTTGATTTTGGCCAAGCGGCCATGTTTATCAATAAATCCGCCCCTGCATTAGCGTAAGCCCTGTAAATTTCAGGAAATCTTATGTCATAGCAGATGCTTAAGCCGATTTTGACAATGTCATTGCGAGACGTAGATTGTCGGCTTTTACAATTATCG
Source organism: Candidatus Gastranaerophilaceae bacterium (assembly GCA_035354275.1). Lineage (GTDB taxonomy): Bacteria > Cyanobacteriota > Vampirovibrionia > Gastranaerophilales > Gastranaerophilaceae > DAOQAU01. Next base: position 48,231 of record DAOQAU010000007.1, on the reverse strand, counting down.
TTCACCGAAGCAATCTTTTTTGAGTTTAAACAAAATTCAACCATTACGGGATTGTTTCCTTTTTCTACAAAAGCTCCTTCGTCGCAGCCGTAGTAAGAAAAAAGGTGCATTTTGTCGTAAGTTGCAATAAGTTCGCCTTTATTATTTATCACAGGACATGAATTGTAATATTTTGAATCCCTTTTTGTTATAAAACTTCCGCCGATTATATTTGTATTGTATTTTTTTGCAATTTTTGATAAAAACAAAAAAGCTTTGCTTTTTTCAATATCTTTTGCGGAGTTTTTAAATCCTGCAGGCATCCAGCCTACTGTCCAAACTTCTGGCAAAATAAGCAAATCAATCTCTTCCTTGATGTTTTTTTTGATTAATCCATCAATTTTTTTAATGTTAAAATCAATATCGCCGATTTTTGACGACATTTGAATTGCCGCTATTTTTAATTTTTTTTCCATAATCTGAATTTATAAATTTCTTTATGTACTTGCGGGGCTTTTTCTTCAAGCTCTTTCAATGCATTTTGAAGTTTTAATCTTGCCTCTTCATCTTGCTCATCTGTGTTATCCGAATTTACATAAATCGGCTCCCCGTATAAATTAACAAGCCATGTAGCGCCAAGCGGATACAACAATTTATCCCAGGAGGGGAATTTTATAAAATTAATTTGAGGAGAATACCAATAAACGGGAATTATGGGAGCACCCGACATTTTTGCTATTTTAATTACCCCTTCTTTGACTTGAAAAGCAGGACCGCTTGGTCCGTCAACTGTCATTGCAATGCACTCGCTATTTTTAAGCCTGTCAAGTAATTGCATTGTGGCTTCAACGCTGCCTTTTTTGCCTTTTGAACCTCTGACTGTTTTGAATCCTAATTTTTCTGTTGCTCTTGCAATAATTTCACCGTCAATCGAGCGGCTTATTAATACATTCAAATGAGCTTTGTCTTCAACCCCGAAAATACAACACTGATGTCCGTGCCATAGGGCGTAAATGCAAGGCTTAAGCTCAGGGTTATTAACTTCCTTGATAAATGTTAAATGCCTTTGAATGCTAAATATAAAATTTACCAAATTGGTCAATAAATCTAACTGTTTTTCTCCCGATATTTTCATATAACAATTTTAACACAAAAAAGGCAACAGATATCTGTTGCCTTTAAATTTATAGTTTATATATTAAATTATCTGTTATACATAACTGCTTTTGCAACGCCACCCGGAAGTGCTTGTTGCCCACCGATTCTGACACCAAACTGGTCTTTAATATCAGTTGATGAAGTTGTAAGTGCATTAGGTCTTTTCTTGCCGTTTACGTCAATAAGGACGTTACATACACCTGTTGCTTCATTTGTTCCTACAGTTGTTGTACAAGCAGTTTCGTTAACAGTATCTGTCCAAGAAATAGCCGCCCCGTCATTTAAGAATATGATATAATTACCTTCGTCAACATTTATATCTCCGGTTCCAACGGCTGCAGATGTTGAACTGATAACATTCATTCTGTCAGAGAATAATTTATATAAGTTGTTGGTTTCATCTCCTTCGGAAAAGCTTACGCTGTCTAGTGCAACGTTCATAGTAACGGCTTGATTAATTCCTGAAATCATTTTTTTAAGCCCTGTTTTGAACTCAGCTTGTCCTGTTTGGTTCATCAAAGTCGGAATAGTCATGGCAGCAACTACACCTATAATACCCAAAGTGATTAATACCTCTGCCAAAGTAAATCCTAATCTTTTTTTCATAATCTTTCTACCTTTCGCTTAGTTAATATACAATAAAATCCTTACAACTCACCTTATATTATAAAGTACAGATAAATACTAACAAACTTTAAAAAAAAAGTCAATAGTTTAACATTTTATATCCGTATTAAACATTTTTTGTATTAAAAAATTTACGCTCACATAAACACAAGCCGCGAAACATAATACTTCAAATTCGTGATAGGAGGTTTCATAAACTATTTCGCATGCTCTGGTTAATTCTATTAAGTCGATTGCCGATGCTAAAGACGTATCTTTTACAAGTGTTACCAACTGCGCCACAAGCGAGGGTTTAATTCTTCTCAATGCCTGGGGTAACACTATGTGCTCAATTACCTGAACTTTGCTCAGGGCAAGAGATTGTGCCGCAAGAATTTGGTCTTTTCCGACACTTTCAAGCCCGCTTCTTATAATCTCTGCTATGTATGCGCAATTAAAAATTACAAGGGCGATTATTGCAGAGTACATTTCCAGTGAATCTATGCCCATATAATTTAAAAAAGCACTGTATCCGAACAAATAAGGAGAAACACTAAAGTGAACAAATATTATAAACAAAATCAAAGGAATTGCTCTTGTCAAATCAATAAAAAGTCCTGCAATAAAGCTTATTAAAGGAATTTTTGCAAACCTCAGTGTTCCTAAAATTATTCCTGAAAATAAACTTAAAATTATGCAGATAAAGGAAACTTTCAGCGTAACCAAAAGTCCTTTCATTAAAAAAGGCAGGTTGTTTATGATTACATCGGATGTCATACAATCACCTCCTGCGAGGGTATTCTATAAATCTTTTGCAATATTTTTGTCAACAAAAGCACAAAACCTGTCAAAAACAGATATAAAACAACGGCAAGAATAAAATATTCATATATTCTGTAAGTATCTGAAATCCCTTTGTAAACGACATAAAATATGTCTGTTACGGCAATAAAACTCACCAGTGAAGAGTTTTTAACCAAACTCATAAACTGGTTTCCCAAAATCGGAATCACATACCTTGTTGCCTGAGGGTAAATGATATAAATAAAAGATTTAATCCTGCTCATACCAAGTGATTGGCTTGCTTGAAAATGTTCTTTCGGAACTGCATTTATACCCGAGATTATAGCATCTGAAATATAACAGCCCGTGTAAAGCCCTAATGCTAAAATTCCGCAAGCGTATGCCGACAAAACAAGATGAATTGACGGTAAACCCTTATAAAAAAGATAAATCAGTATCAAAAGCGGCATATTTCTTATAAAAAGTACGATAAAGCTTGTGATTTTTGAAATAATATTTAAAGGACTTGTTCTGAAGTAAGCAAAAAAACTTCCTAAGACAAAAGCCAAAATACCTGCAAGCAGTGATACCGAAATCGTAGTTAAAATACCTTCGATTATCATCGGATAGTTTTTTAAGAGTGTTGAAAAATCCATTTCATACATCAGTATTTAATCCTTTGCATACTGTCATCCCGCATTTGTTGCGGGAACTGTCTTAAGTTCAGTATTTAATCCATTTTGCTTTTAATTTGTTTAGTTGACCGGATTTAATCATTTCGTCAAGAATTAAATCCACTCTTTGTCTTAATCTTGTTGAGCTTTCGCCCTTTTTAAATCCTATTGCATAAGGCTCTTTTGAATATCTTTTGGGCAAAAGTTTAACCGAATCATCTTGCATGGCAAAGCCCATTAAAATGGTATCATCCGAGGTGATTGCATCTGCTCTGCCTTGTTTTAGCGCGCTGTAGCCGTTGGTATAAGTTTTGTAACCTGAAATTTTAGCCTCGGGTGCCATAAGTCTTGTATTTTTTTCTGCCGTAGAGCCGAAAATTATTATGACACGCTTTCCGTTTAAGTCAGCCATAGAACCAATGTCGCTTTTTGCGGGAACTAAAATTGCCTGTCCTGCCATATAATAAGGTTTTGAAAAATCTATGACTTCTTTTCTTTCATCTGTTATAGTCATTGTTGCTATAATCATATCAACCTGACCGGAATTTAAAGTTAAAATTCTGTTTGAAGGGGTTACCTGCTTGAATTCTATTTTATCTTCACTGCCTAAAAGATTTTTTGCGATATGTTTTGCCAAATCGACGTCAAAGCCCGTCAAATTTTGTTTCTCGTCAATGTAGCCGAAAGGTTTTGTGTCAAATTTTACTCCGACAATTAATTTTCCGCGGCTTAACACTTTATCCAAAACATCGCTTGTTTCGTCTTGTTTTTTGCAGCCCGAGAAAAAAATAACCAAACCTAATAAAAAAATATAGATAACTTGTCTTTTCATATTAAAACTTTCTATTCTGCCCCAGAAATTTTTTCAAAATATTTTTTTGTAACCTCATTTTTGGGCGAATTAAAAACATTTTGCGCAGAATCATTTTCTATTACCTGTCCGTTGTATAAAAATACTACCCTGTCGGCGATTTCTTTTGCGAATTTAAGTTCGTGAGTTACCAGAAGAATAATCATATCCTGATTTTTAAGCTTTCTTATGACTTCAAGAACTTCAACTTTCATGTGAGGGTCAAGCGCGCTTGTCGGTTCGTCAAACATAACTACTTTGGGTTTCATTGCAAGGGTTCTTGCTATCGCAACCCTTTGTGCTTGACCGCCTGAGAGCTGATGCGGGTAATGGTCCATTTTATCAAGCAAGCCTACTTTTTCTAAAAGCAGCATGGCTAAAATTTCAGCGTCGTTTTTTTTCATCCTTTTAACAATCAATGGGGCAAGGACTATGTTTTGTTTTACCGTCATGTGCGGAAATAAATTGTACTGTTGAAAAACGATTCCGACATTTTGTCTTAATTTTGATAAATCTTTTGTTTTTTTTGTTATGTCATGACCTTCTATTGTAATTGTTCCGTTGTCGATTTTTTCCAGTCCGTCTATACATTTGAGCAATGTTGTTTTGCCGCAGCCCGAAGGACCGATAATAGCGACAATTTCTCCGCGATGCGCGCAGAATGAAACGTTATTAAGGATGCGTGTTGTTCTGTAACTCTTTCTTACATTTTCCAACTTAATCATAGTCATGTATAATCTAAACCATTTCGCATTTTTTTGCAAGTGGGGTTAACAGTAAATAGTAAATGGTAAATAGAAGTGAATAAAAACTTTTCAACTATTAGACTGTTCGACTTCTCAACTGTTAAGCCATTCACCCAAAAAACCATTTGCATTATAAAAATAAAAGTGATATAATCCGATTGTAATTATATAATTAACAATAACAAGGAGAGTTTTATGAAAAAGACAGCACAATCATTGATTGAATACGGTTTGATTTTAGCACTTGTTGCGATAGTTGCACTTGCCGTTTTGAGTAAGTTTGGCGGAACAATCGGCAACGTTGGAAACAGCACAGATACTCAAGTACAAAAAGTTACAGAGAATTCAGGAGCAGCTTATTGTAACTCTGTTAGTGGACAATGGAATGAGGACACAAAATTTTGTGACATAACCCCATAACAGTCTATAAATTGAGCAAAATTTAAATAATGAAAAAAACAAAAAAAATAATAATTAAAAAGGCTGCACAGGCCTTAGTTGAATACGGATTGATTTTGGCACTGGTTGCAATAGTTGCAATAGCTGTGCTTACAAAACTTGGCGGAACGATTACCGAGGCGGGGAATAAAGCAGGAAATACCGTTTCGGGTGTTAGCGATAACGCCAGCAATAACTATTGCCAAAGCCTTACGCCGCCAATGACATACAATCCAACAACAGGCAGTTGCGAATAGCAGGCTTATTCAGGTAATAAAACTTAATAAATAGACTTTTGCGGACTGACGGTATTATAATGTTGTCAGTCCGCTTTTTAATTTTTTTACAAAAACCTTTGAGGTATTAATGGAAGAAAACCAAAACTTTTCAAAAAATCTTACTAAAAGAGAATTTGAAGTCCTGAATTTGGTTACCCTGGGAAAAAGTAATACCGAAATAGCAAAAGAATTAGCCATAAGTTCGCATACAATAAAGGCGCATGTGTGCTCTATTCTTCACAAAATGTCTGTGGAAGACAGGGTTCAGGCTGCCGTAAAAGCAGTCAGGGAAGGTCTTGTAGATTAGATTTTCATAGAAGAATTTGGCGAGGTTAAGCTTGTTTTTTGGCTTACGTTTTGTGCATAACTTTCCAGCGTAACCCTCGGTTTTGCAAACATAATGCTACTTTGGTGAAGTTTATCGTGCATTATAAGAGATTTTTGGCGTTTTGCACCAAATATATTTCTAAGAATAGGGGTAACAATGTTGCACGAAACTATAGCACCTACTGTGCTTGATATAAAATCAACTCCGTCATAAAACGAATAAAAATCTTTTTGGATATTGTCTTGGTTGTTTTTAAATACATCAGAATCTGTTATATTAACTTTTCTTTTAGTAAAGAAAGGTTCAAGTTTTTGTTTGGCGGCAGAATCATTTTTAAAGACCTTTTTAAAATATTTTGAAATCAAATCATTTGAATCAATAATTCTTTCATTCAGGTTTTTAAAAGATTCTTGATTTTTAATCAAAAAATTACGAATGGGCGCGGTAGTAAGCTTGCCTGATTCAACCATACGGGTTCCGAATTTATTGAATTGGTGAGTTATGGCAATAAAGGCTGCGATATTAACAAAAGCGTCTGCAATTTCTTGAGGAATCAAAAAGTTTTTTTGTTCTTTTGGAATGTCTTTATTTATAACAACTGCAGTAACATGGGCAAGTGAAGAAAGAGCCCAGCCCACAGCACCTGTGACCAAAAGCATAAATCCCAAATCATGGGAAAAATGTTTGTAAACCCCATCTACTGTTTTTTGCAAGGATAATTTCATTTGCTCCCTCCTTGCAAAAATATGAGCGGTAAAGATTTAAGCATAATCATTTACCCCCTCCTTGCAGTTTATCTTGTTTTTGTTTTTCCAGTTTTTTCTGCGCGCCTTTTTCAATTTTTTTGACAAGCAGGTTTGTCATCCATTTTGTAAGCGGAAGGTCAATGGCAAAGTTTGTAAAAAGCATTGCTCCAAGAGCTATAAAAGTACCAAGAGCTTGCCTGTGCTTAACCAATTCTCTTGTAACTTCCTTGAATTTGACATTGCTTGGGAGCAAGGCTGTCTTGAATTTAAAATATTTTGTATCTTTTAATTTTTTAGCATCGACTTCGGTGCAAAAATCAATCGCTTTAATACAAAGCTCTCTTACTGTTATGCCGACGATTGTTCCTATAAAGTTTTTTGCAATTGTTCTTGCACAAGAAACCACTCTAGTTTTTTCATCCACGCTTTTGTTGTTAAGGTCTATAAAAGGTTGGGTCATTAATGCCGTTACGCCCAAAAATAATCGCTGCTGGGGAGAAGAAAATTTGCCCATTTTTTCAAGTATGTCAATAGTTTTTGCCCTTTTAATTACAAAGGGCTTAGGCAGTGCGCCAAAAGAAGGCGCATCAGTATTTACACTATTAATTTTTTTTATCGGCATTTTATTCTTACCCAAGTCTATAAAACATGTAAAGGGGTATAATTGCTTAATTTACCATATTTTTTACAAAAGGTTTACAAAATAATTCAAATTATTACAATTTGTAAAAAGTTGTTACAAAAAAAGACTTTTTTCTAAAGGTCATTAAAAATTAAACCGATAAACAAAAAGTGGATACGAAATCTAAGGAGAAATCAAAATGTCAATCGATAGAATAGGGTTAAATAGTTTTGCTGTAGGTGCGAAAATGGGTGGGGCAGGAAAAGCTCCTGAAAAAAAAGTTGAAAAAGAAAAAGAATCTGAAGGTTCAGCAAAACGTCAAGAGGTTTCTCCTGAGGCTGTTTTAGGGTTTATGGGTGCAAAAGCTGTATTGGGAATTGAATCGAGCTCTTCATTGAAAAAAGCTTTTGCAATGGCTGAGAGTGCTTCTCCGGAAGTGGTAGCTAGAATGACAACCATGATGGATAAATTTGCTGATGAAGTAGGAAAAAATATGGCAGCTGTTCAAAAAGAGTTAGGCTTGTCAGAGCCTGCGGCAAGAGAAGTTGCTCTTAAAATGACAGAATAAAAAATTTAAGGCTTATAAATCGTTACCCCGCGATGTGTATAAAAAAGGACTTGTTTTTAACAAGTCCTTTTGATTATTATCAAACTTTTTTATAACTTTTTGGGTTTAAATATTCCCATTACATCGTGCAGCAAATACACCAGCCCGTAGCCGATTAAACCCACACCGCATGCTTTGGAGGCGAGTCCTTTTGTGGCAACCGTTCCTAGTGCCAACCCAAAAGGAATTACGTTATTTACCAACATTTTAGTAAATCCTTTTACATATCCTGCAGCTCCTGTGAAGAATGTTGTGAAGTTTTCATTTAATTTGTATTTTAAAAACTGTTTTTTCATAATATCTTTGGTTTTGCTGGGTGTATCAAGAGATATCGTGTCCATAAAAGTTTTTTCTACGCTGTCGGTTTTAAGATTGCGTTGATTCATATTGCATTCTTCTTTTCCGATTGTATGAGAATCGTATAAAACCGCGCCTAAGCCGGCTATTCCTATTGCTTTTATTGCTATGTTTGAAATATTCATTTTTAAAATTCCTTATTCTTTTTTATCGGATTTTTCTTCTTTTTTAGGTTTATCTTTTACTTCAAATTCTTTTTTAACAGTATTTCCCGACATTTTTAACAGTATTTGGGAAGCCTGCATTGCGTCTTGCCCGTCGGAGGTCTTTTTATTTTGCATGTTTTTGAGAATTTGTACCGTCAAATCATCACCTGTTACCGCTTTTGAATCAAGTGCTGCAAGAGCTATAACTCTTACTTTTTGTGAAGGGTCTTGGAGCATTTTGTTTACTAGGGCATTTAAAGCTTTGTCGTCTTTTCTGCTGTCGTCTTCTTGAAGTCTTGCAAGAACTTCTTTTGCGCCCATCATTCTGACTTCAGGGTCTTGACTGTTCAGGTAATTTTCAAGATTTTTAATATAATCATCTGTCAATTCGACAATATCGCGTTTTTCTGTTTTCTTTTTGTCCCCTTCTGCAGGAGCCGCAGGTGCTGCAGCTTGTTGAGGCTGACCTTGAGGACCGTAATTTGTTGTATAGTAATTTGAAGGATAAGCCATGTTTGTTCCCGGTGTCATTACAGAAGGGTTGTATATTTGAATATTAACCCCAGAGTAATTAGGAACCTGAACTGTTTGAGGGTTTTGTGTTGCTACAACTCCGGGGTTTACCACAGGTTGAGTAGCTACCTGAGGCTGATTACCAGCAGCAGGAGTAACCACAGCTTGTGCGGGAGCTACAGTTTGAGGGTTTACAACTGTATTTTGCATGAAACCTTACCTTTCACCACTTATATAAATAAAGTCTAAAACCATGAAATAATTGCCCTTTCGGTAAATTTTTTAAGAAATGTTAAGTTAATTTTTTGATATAATAATTTTGAGGAAACATGGAAAAAACTCAAAATTTTATCGAAAACCGTCCGCAGGAACTTTGCAATATGTGTGGAAAATGTTGCAGGGTTGCAACTTCTTCACTGTCCTTTCAAGAGTTAAAAAGTCTTGTAAGGCAGGGGGATGAATATGCCAAAGATTTTTTAAATATTTTTGAGCCTTATCAATCAATACAAGATGCAAAAAATGTTTGTCAAAAAACGGTTGAAAACATACTTTCTAAGCTCAACTCCGAAAAAGAAGATTTTGATGAAAAAGAGGCTACTTTTTATCGATGTCGTTATATCAAAGATGACAATTTGTGCGGAATTTATGAAAAAAGACCCGAGTTGTGCAAAAGGTTCCCTTCAAACCCTTGGGTAGTAGTCCCTCCGGGGTGTGGCTACGAGGGGTGGCTTTTTAAAAAAAGAGAAGAAAAAAAACAGTATATAAGAAAACTCAAGGAAGATATTTTATCCTATGAAATTATACTCAAAGGAGATTTGCCCGAATCAGAAAGAGAAAATATCTTAAAAATTTTAGAAAAAATAAATGATATTATAGAAATTTATTCAAAATACGGTGCCAAAGATTGGTAGTTAATCAAATTTTGAGCAAATTTCATCTGTATTTTTCAGGTAATCCTGTGCATTAAAACAGGCTTCAATTTCTTTTTGAGACAGATATTTTTTAATTTCTTTATTTTTTAAAAGGTTTGATTTAAAATTCCCACTTTTTTCAAAAGCATCAAGGGCATTTTTTTGCACAATTTCGTATGCTTTTTCTCTTGAAAGCCCTCTGTTTACAAGTTCCAGCATAACTTTTTGCGAATAAATTATTCCGCCAAACAGGTTTGTGTTTTTGAGCATATTTTCTTCGTGTATGACCAGATTATCCAAAATATTTTTAAATCTTTCCAGCATAAAATCAACTAAAATTGTGCTGTCGGGGAAAATTATGCGCTCAGCCGAACTGTGCGAAATGTCCCTTTCGTGCCAAAGTGCTATATTTTCAAGTGCAGCAATAGAATTTGACCTTACAACCCTTGCAAGTCCGCACAGGTTTTCGCTTGTAATTGGATTTTTCTTATGAGGCATTGCAGAAGAACCTTTTTGGCCTTTTTTAAACCCTTCTTCGACTTCCAAAACTTCTGTTCTTTGAAGGTGTCTTATTTCTGTTGCAAAACGCTCTATAACACTTGCAATCAATGCCAATGATTGCATAAATTGTGCGTGGATATCTCTTGCGATTATTTGGGTTGAAATTTTTGCAGGCTTAAGCCCTAAAATTTTGCAGGTAATTTTTTCAATTTCAGGCGAAATGTTGCTGTAAGTTCCTACCGGTCCTGAAATTTGCCCAACCATTATTTTTTCAAGTGCAAAGTTAAAGTTTTCTTTTACTCTTTCAAAAGCATCAAGCCAGCTGCATAGTTTTACCCCAAAAGTCATAATCTCAGCGTGAACTCCGTGTGAGCGACCTATACAGACAGTTTTTTTGCATTTTTTAATAAGTTTTTTTAAAGAAGAAATAACATTATCGAGGTCTTTGTTTATGATTTTGGCGGCATCTTTTATCTGAAGCGCAAGTGCCGTATCTATAACATCGGAACTTGTAAGCCCGAGGTGAAAATATTTTGATAAATTTCCTAAACTTTCGTTAATGTTTGTTATGAAGGCAATTACGTCATGATTGACTTCCTTTTCAATTTCATCAATTCTTTTTAAATCAAATTTTGCCAGTTTTTTTATTTTGTCCAAATCTTTTGCGCTGATTTGTCCCATTTTACTGTAAGCCTCACAAACAGCGAGTTCCACCTGTAAATAGTAGCCGAACTTGGATTGTAAATCCCAAATTTTTTTCATTTCTTTTAATGAATATCTTTCAATCATAAAAAATCCTTTTTCCGAATTAATTTTAACATGAAAAAAGGCAATTTTTTTATGAAATTTGTTTTTATATATATAAGGGATATTAATGAGGATTTTGGGATGGATTTTGTCACAAACGACTTAAAGCAAAGAACTTTAGAAAGTATTAATAATCAAGCAGAAGATGCCCGTCAAAAAATGTACGAAAAACGGACTATTTATGAAGCTTCAATGAAAAAATACGGTATTTTTAGCGAATTAAAAGAAAAAGCTTTTACAATTTTTCAATCTTATAAAAACACAAGCAAAGAAGAAGAATTTAAAACTAAATACCAAAACGCTCAAAAAAGTTTGTTTGAAGCAGAATCCGATTCTGATATTCTTCGCGATAGCTTAAGAAGTTCCATTTCATTTTGCTCAAAAATGAATGAATCGGCATTTATTGCCAATTCTATTTTGGGTTAATTTTTAAGTGCTTGTAACATAACTTTGGGCAAATATTGATTTTTTTTCTTTATGTAATATGATTAATTCGTATAAATAGCTTACGCCGATTGCTATTACTAAGAAAAAGGAATATTTTACATGAGCATTAATCTTAAAAACAAACAAGAAGTTGTTAAAAAATACGGTAAAAACGAAAAAGATACAGGTTCTGCTTCAGTTCAAATTGCGATGATGAGCCAAAAAATCAGCGAACTTACCGAACATTTAAAAATTAACAAAAAAGACTTTGCGACAAAACGCGGACTTTTAATGATGGTAGGAAGAAGAAAAAGACTACTTTCTTATTTGAAAGGCGAAAACCTTGAAGAATACAGAAAATTAGTCAAAAAACTTAATATCAGAGGTTAGTTTACTGTTAAGATTTAAGGGCGGGCAAAATAAATTTTGCCCGCCCTTTTTTCTATAGGGTTTGGAGTTGAGAATTAATTTTTGAAATCAATTCTGTATTATTTGTTTGTTTTGCATTTGCAAGGGCTTTTTGAAGAAGACTTTTTGCTTTGTTGAAATTTTGAAGTTTTATCATTAATTGTGCGGCTTTTTTGTAATTAATCGCAGCTTGTTCGGGAGATTTTGCATTTTGATATTCTTGTACTGCCTCAGAGTAGTTTTGAAGCGCAAGTTTAGGATTGTTAAATTTGGCATAAGCACCTGCAGTGTTGCCTGAAACGTAGCCTTTAATTTTTGGGGTTTTGCTCTCATCTGCAATTGTTTTTGCTTCGTCGTAAAATTCAAAAGCTTTTTTGTCATATTTGTCGGTAAAAATATTTCCGATTTTAGTCAGAGATGTTGATTGGGCTGCAAAATTATCATTTTGTCCGGCAAAGGAAATTGAGCTCATGTAATGATTGATTGCGGGTTCAAATTGGGCAACATCGTCGTAGATTTTTGCCATTGAGAAGTGGGCTTTGGTTTTTATATTTAAATCAGTGGCGGCACCCAAAGACTTATGATAGCTGGTAAGAGCTTGGGCAAGAAAATCTTTGCTGTCATAAATTTGCCCGATTTCGTATAAAACTTTAGATTCTGTTTCGCTGTCTTTAACTTCAATTGCACGGATTCTTGCCTGTTCAAAGGTTTCAAGTGCCCTTTTAGCCTCTCCTGCGTAAGCCAATTTTTTTGCTTGAATAAAAAGCGATTTTAATTGGGCGTCTTGAGGAATAATAACGCTTTGATTTGTTTTTTCTTCAGTTTGGGAAGTTTCTTCGGTTTGTTGCGTATTTTCTGTTTGAGAAGTTTTAACAGAATCGGGGAATTGGACAAGAAATTGAGGATTGACGTCGTTTTCGTTGAATTTAAAATCAACTTGTTGTAAAAATAATGCATCAAGCCAGTTTTCAACAACATTTGAAGGTCTTTGAAGGGTTTCTGTTATGTATCCGTCTAAAAGCGCAGAGGCATTTTTAAGGTTTGACTTAATTGTTTTTATATTAGGATTTTCTTTTCTTACCTGTGTGTCAACCAATAAAAGGTAGGTTTCCACTTCCTGGTTTAAATCAGGCGGAGTGCCTATTGCTAAAGCGGTGCTCCTGAAATCTTTTAAGATTTGTGCTATGTTAACGGCGTTTTTAAGCGAGTTTATTGAAGCCTGATTTTTTTCCGCTTGCTCGGGAAAAACTCTTTTTTGTTCGTCAAGCGTAAGTTTCGGGCTTTGTTCTGCTTCTGTCTGTTCTTCGGCAGGCTGCGGCAGGTGGGAAGATTCTTCATCTTCCTTAGGTTTGACAAAATTATTGTTATGCACCGTATAAAGCTTTTGCCTTAACGGAGTTATTGTGTTGTAAGCCATTTTAAGCCCTTTTTAACCGAAGTCTTCTGTGTTTTTTGTCGGTAAAACCTTTTATTTTGCACAACTTTTTTGGTGAAAATCATACTTTCGTATGACCTGTTATTTTTAATTTAATGAAATTCTTTTGAAAGTCATGTTATAATGCAGTGAGCAGTGAGCAGTGAGCAGTGAGTGATAATCAGAAAAAAGTTTTAATAATAAGATTGACTTCTCTTGGGGATGTTATTTTTACTTTGCCTTTAGCTTGTACTTTAAAGGATGAAAATTATACAGTTGGCTGGGTGGTGGCAGAAAAAGGGTTAGGGGTTATAAAAAATAACCCGAAAATCGATAAAGTTCACTTTGTGCCTCTAAAAGAGTGGAAAAAAGGGCCGTTTTCTTTTAAAACTTTTATGGAATTTTTTCAAATAATAAAACAGATAAGAAAAGAAAAATACGATATAGCACTTGATTGCCAGCAAATGTTCAAAAGTCTTTTTTTGTTGTTGTTTTGCGGGGCAAAAAGGCGGGTAACCTTTAAAGATGCCCGTGAATTGTCTTTTTTGGGTGCAAACGAATTTGTTGAGCCTAAGGCAAAGTTTAGTGATTTAAATTATCATATAGTAGAAAGAAATCTTGATTTTGCAAGACATTTAGGGATTGAGCCAAAAGGAATAAATTTTGCGCTTCCTTCGACAAGTTCTGATGTAAAAAACAAAGTCAGCGAATTATTGGCACAAATTGACCATTCAAAACCGATTGTCGTTATTTCGCCTGCTACGACCTGGAAAAATAAGCATTGGGATGAAAAAAATTGGGCAAATTTAATTGATGAAATACAGGGCAAATGCAATATTGTTTTTACAGGAACAGACTTCAACGAGGACTTAATACAAAGGATTTTGGGCAAAACAAAAACAACTCCGCAGTATTTGAATTTGGTCGGAAAAACAAATGTTGAACAATTAATCGAATTGTTTTCGCGCTCAAAAATTGTTGTAAGCCCTGATTCGGGGAGTGCTCATCTGGCATGGGCAACACAAATTCCTGCTGTTATTGCAATTTTTACCTGTACTCCGCCAAAAAGATTCGGTCCTTACGGACAAGAAGGAAAATATTTTTCAGTATTGGGCAATAAACTTAATTGTCAGCCTTGTTTCAAGAAAAGATGCAGACATAAAGCGGGCAAAAATGAATGCACAAAATATCCTTCAAGTGAAGAAATTATAAGCGTAGTAAATAAATTGCTTTAATTTTTATACTACTAACGGTTGCATTCACTTGCCTGTAATTCACGCAAAGATTTTGAAAATGTGTCGTCATAGATATCATTGCACTTTACATTAATTGCACTGTTGCATTTATAAATTGATTTTTTGACAACGCCTGATTTAACCGTTGAATCTTCTGCATGTAGATAATCTGCACTCAGGTTTTCCACTTCAGATTGATTACTCATTTTAACAGCCGGTGAGGTGAGGATTTTTACCTTAGAATCGCTTAAATCGGCCGTTTTTTCTGTTGTTAAACTTTTAACCCGAGAATTTATCATCAAAATTTCACCGGCATTTACCTCATCTGCACTAGCCATCCATTGCATACAAACCCTGCCTTTTGCATTTATTTTTCCAACGCTTGAAAGTGAAATAGAGGCCCAATCATTGGTATTTAAAACGTTAACTCTGGACTCTTTCGATAATGTTGCAGACTTTGAAGCATTTATTTCTTTAAACATGGCATGTTCAAGTTCACATGTTTCGCAGATTATTTTTGTGTCTTTAGCGACTATCCAGTGGTGGTATTCGCCTTTTATTATTACTTTTTTTGCTTTAATAATTTCTGGAATTTCTTGTCCCGGGCGAATTACGATTTCTTCCGGCACTTGTTTGCCCTTGAAAGTTACTGATTTTATACAGTTTTTAGAGGTAACATTCGCCGTATAGATTGGCATTGTTGAACTTATTCTTAACATTTATTTCCCTTTTCTATAAAATCCTAACTGTTTAATAACAATTTAGTGTAATAAAACTCATAAAAATTGTTTTTGCTAGTTTGTAAAGATAATTTAAGAATATTTGTGTGCCAAATACAATAATAACTATTGTAAATCAATTATTAAAATAACCCTTACAATTTTTTTAAACTGTTGTATAATAAAGTGGGTTAGCAACCACAGACAAGGGGTTAAATGGGTTTTTTAGATAAGATAAAAGAGTTTACCGGACAGATTTCGGAAGTTGAAAACAGAATATATGCAAATAAGCAAGATTTTCTTGAAATTTATGAAAGAAATCTTCAACTTGAAAAAGAAATATCGGAAAGAACAAAAGAGCTTGATATAGCTAATCAGCGCATGCTTACTTTGCAGCATATTTGGGAGATGATGAATTCTTCCACTCCGCTTTCTAATGTTTTGGCAACAATAACAAAAAGCATAAAAGGTGATTTAGGTTACCTTTACAGCGGAATTATGCAGAAAAAAACCGACGAAAAGGGCAATTACATTAAAACAATAACTTATGCCGAAGACGAGCTTATTGAAAGGTTAAATTTGGCATTTGGAGTACCTATTCAGACGATAAAATTTGATTATTGTGAGGACAGTCTGTTTGCAGAAGCATTAACCAATAGGCGAATTGTTCAAACAACGGATTTGAGAAGTATAATTAAAGCTGTTTCAAAAGATTTGTCCGAAGACAGTGTGGGAAAAATTTTAAATAATGCAAAGAGCCGTTCTATAATTCTTGTTCCGCTTTGGACTCGAAATACTGAATTCGGTTGGCTTATAGTTTTTTCTTCAAGAGAAGAAGCCAGTGAAGCTGAACTTGATTTTTTAAATCTTTTTTCAAAACAAATTGAACTTGCAATAACGATTGCCGATTTGTTTCAGGCGGTTAAAAATCAGGCTGTAACAGATGCTCTTACGGGGCTTTATAACAGGAGACATTTTGAAGAATTTCTTAAAAAAGAAGCCACAAGGGCAGAGCGGATGAACCAGCCGTTTACTATTATAAGCCTTGATTTAGACTACTTAAAACAAATTAACGACAAGTACGGGCACTCTTATGGGGATATGGCAATTAAAGAAGTTGCCGAAGTTTTGAAGAAAAATGCACGCTCAATAGACGTTGCAGCAAGAATGGGCGGAGAAGAATTTAACATAATTCTTCCGGGTGTCGATTCAAAAGGCGGGCTTATCGCAGCAGAAAGAATCAGAAAAGCAATTTCCGATTGCAAAATCAGAAAAGTCGGCAAAATCACCGCAAGTGTAGGTTTGGCAACTTTCCTCGAACACTCCGATAAAATTGATGAGCTTCTTGAAATTACCGATCAGGCAATGTATATGGCAAAAAGAAACGGCAGAAATCGCGTTCAAGTTGCAAAACCAATCAGTGAAACTTCATGGCAGGAAGTTGCAATTACGACCTTTATGGACATACTTTCAAGAAAAAGGCTTCCCATTCCAAAAGATGTTGCCTCAGAATTGCATGAAAAACTTGCCACTTCTCTTGAAAAAAGCTCCACTCCAAAAGAGATGCTTTATTCTGTTGCGGACATGCTTTCTGCTACTTATAATCCTATACACGCCAAGGGAAAAACCAAGTCAAAAATTCTTATGGTTTCAAATTTGGCAAAAAGTTTTGACTTTCCTAAAGAAGAAATTGACAAACTTAGAATTGCTACATTGCTTTATGATATAGGAAATATTATGCTTCCTCAGGAGATTCTGCAAAAGATAGAGCCGCTTACAGAAGAAGAGCAGGCTGAAATTAAAAAACATCCTCTGATTGCAGCAAGAGAAATTCTTAAGCCGATTTCAGATATTCAAGATGTTATTCCGATAATTGAACACCACCATGAAAACTGGGACGGAACAGGATATCCCGGTAAATTTTCAGGCGAAAAAATACCGCTTTCTTCTCAAATAATTTTAATAACGGACGCTTATTTTGCTTTGATAGAACCAAGAGCCTATAGGCAGGCGATGAGTCCTCAAGATGCACTTGAGGTAATTAAAAAAGATTCTGACAAAAAATGGAACCAAGATTTGGTTAAAGAGTTTGTCACTTTTATTGAAAATGAATTAAAATAAGTTTATAGATTCAGCGGGGCAAAAATCAAAGATTTTTGCCCCGCTGAAATAATGCTTTACACGAGCGAATTTTGTTACCTGCTTAATCTCGCAGGTGGGTGAGTGCCTTATTTAATCCGTTTCCCGCTGTCAGTTCAAAAAATGAACTTGCCTTGAAGTTAATTCAAAGGCGGGTTTACTTCAATACTTTCAGAGTCAACTCTCCCGTTTATAAAAATTGAAGGAACAAAATTAACACCCGTGTAAAGCAATTATATTATCACATATTTTTTAATGTTTTTCAAGATAGTACAAATGATAAGAATAAGTATAGGGGGCTTAAAAGTTAAAATTATTAAGCCCTTTACCCAAAAATACTTTTCCTGGATGATGGCTAAGCCCTTTAAAATATGCGATGATATTGTCAGATTGGGAGAAGTAGGGAGAAATAGGGAGAAGGAAATTGAATTTAACTGCTGTTTTTGCACTTGCATTAGGTTTTGTAATGGTATTTATCACCCAAATATTTGAAGGGGGTTCAATTTCGGTACTTTTTCAGCCGACCGCGTTTTGTATTGTCGTCGGGGGAACTTTCTGCGCTTCGCTTTTAAATTTTAATATGCAGACGTTAAAAACCGCATTCAGGCACGCAAAAGAAATTTTTTACCATCAGGAAAACAAAACCATGAAAGCGGTTGACGATATAATTCAGCTGGCTTATTTTGCAAGAAAAAACGGACTTTTATCCTTGCAGGGAGTTTTGGACAAAGTTCAAGATCCTTTTTTATCGCGCGGAATTCAGCTTGCGATTGATTTAAATAATCCGCAGCTTTTATATGATTTGTTGTCGTCCGAGATTTCCTACGAAGAAGAAGAAGAATTGATAAACTCAAGAGTTTTTGAGGCACTGGGCGGATATGCTCCGACTTTCGGGATTGTCGGTGCTGTTATGGGCTTAATTCAGGTTATGTCAAATATCAAAGATCTTCACATTTTAGGAACCGGAATTGCGACAGCCTTTGTGGCAACGCTTTACGGTGTGGGGTTTGCAAATTTGATTTTGCTTCCTATTGCAGGAAACTTAAAACAAAAAACAAGAGAAAAAATTCTTTTAAAAGAAGTTATCCTGCAGGGGATTATTTCAATTCAAATGCAGGAAAATCCTGCAATAATTGAAGAAAAACTTGTAGCATATTTAAGATTTCATAATAAAAAACATATGGCACTGAGATGAGAAACGACTACTACACAAATTCAAAAGATTACATAAACCGCTGGGTTGTATCCTATGCGGATTTTGTGACAATGCTTTTGGCACTTTTTATGGTAATGTTTGCAATTTCCCAGCTTGATAACCAAAAATTAATGGAACTTCAGGCAAAACTTCAAAAAACATTTTCAGATACTCCTCAAATTGAAAATGTTACGAAATATCACAAAATTACAGAAGGTGATAAAAGTTATTCAACCCAGAGTTTAAAAATGTTATTTGAGCAAAACCTTTCGCAGACAAAATCAATAAAATTGATAAAAGCCGATAGGGGCTTGATTGTGAGGGTCAGCGATAAAATGCTTTTTGATGAAGGTTCGGCAGATATAAAACCTCGGTCGAAAAAGGCGTTAGGTGAAATTATAAAAGTCTTAACAAAAATCGACAACCCTGTTATAATAGAGGGGCACACAGACTCTGTTCCGATAAAAAATGCTAAATTCCCTTCAAACTGGGAATTGTCAACGGCAAGAGCAACAAACATAATATCCTATTTGACAAAAACAAGTAAGATACCGCCAAAAAGACTTTGTGCGGTAGGCTATGGGGAATATTATCCGATAGCCGACAATACATCAATTAGTGGTAGAATGTTGAATAGAAGAGTTGATATAATAGTGCTTGGAAAAGATAGTAATTAAGTTGGAGAAAATAAAATGGCAAAACCGAATCAACCAAAAGATATTAAACCAAAGGCAGAAGGTGAAGAAGGAGCTTCAGAAGCGTCACCTAAGGGTGGTGGAATAAAAATTGATGAAAACATGAAAATGATTATCATTAATCTTGCAACGACTGTTTTAATTTGCATACTGTTTTTAAGTGTAAATTATATTCTGCAGGCTAATTTATTGAATTCAAAATTAGCTCAAAAAACATCTGCGACAGAAGAAACAGCAGCAGAAGGCGAAGAAGGGGCAGGAGATGAAGTTCAAAGAGGAATTATTGTAGATTTGGGAGATTTTATTTTAAATCTCAGTGACGTTTCACCTAGAAAGTATCTTAAAGTAAATGTCGCACTTGAAGTCTCAAAATCTCCTCAAGATATGGAACTTGAAGCAGAATCTGCAAAAGGCGGCGGGCATGGAGAAGGTGCAGCAGCAGTAAATCCGGTGGAAGCAGAAATGGCTCAATTTAAACCTTCTATGAGAGATGCTATTATAACAACTCTTTCAAGTAAAACATCGGCAGAGCTTTCAACGGTTGCAGGCAAAGAACTTGCAAAAGAACAAATAGCCGAAGCGGTCAATGGAATCTTTTCGGGTGAAAGAGAAGTCATAAGAGTAAGCTTCGGGCAATTTATAATTCAGTAGCGAGGTACAATGCCAGAAACTCCGGAAGAAAAAGAACAATCAGCAGAAACTGAAGCTAAATCTGAAGAAAAATCCGCAGCGGGTTTGGAGGCAGATTCGGCAGTTGCTGTTGCAGATGAAAATACAACAAATTCTGAATCATCGGCTGAGGATATTTATAATCCTTACTCCGGAGATAATGCTGATGAAGACTATAAAAAAGGTTACAAATTATACAATTTTCGGCGTCCTGATAAATTTTCAAAAGATCACTTAAGGGCACTTCAAGATGTTCACAGGGAGTTTTCAAGGCAGATTTCTCTTGTTTTGACGGCATATTTAAGGATGCATATTGAAATTGATGTTGTATCAACCGATCAGCTTACTTACGATGAATTTATGCGTTCTATGCCATCACCTATTACTATAGGGATTTTTGAAATGAATCCGCTGCCCGGACAAATTCTTTTAGGCATAAGCTTTGAGGTGCTTTCTTGTATCGTTGACAGGATGCTTGGCGGGGTGGGTTTAAGCGAAAATAAGCAAAGAGAATTGACCGATATCGAAGAAGCTTTAGCAAAAAAAGTCATTGAAAGAACCATTAAAACTTTAGAAAGTGCCTGGAGCAATATAGTTCCTGTCCAATCTGAACTTATGGGACTTGATAACAGTTATCAGATGATTCAGGTTGCAACATCAGGCGAAATTGTCGCACTAATTACTTTTGAAGTACAAATTTCGGGAAAATATTTCGGACTTATAAGTTTGTGTTTCCCATATCCTGTTTTGGAAACCGTCTTGGGGCATTTAAGTACCCAGCATATATTCCAGACAAAAGGTATTGTAGCAACAACCGAAGAACGTCAAAAAATGATTCAAAAACTAAATACTTCAAAAGTCGATTTGAGCGTGGTGTACGGTTCATGTCAAATAAGCCTTGAAGATTTTCTTGACATTAAAGAAGGGGACATTCTTAAAATGGACAACAAAACTAACGAAGATTTAGTTGTTAAAGTTAACGATGAAAAGAAATTTTTCGCCCGACCCGGAACTTTGAAAAACCATGTCTGTGTTAAAATTATGGACAGGTATGATCCTACTATCGATTCACTTAAAGGTTATATTTAATCAAGGAGAAATTTATGCCCGATGAAGAAAAAATTGAACAAGAAGATATAAAACAAGAAGCTCCTGCACCTGAAGTGAAAGAGGAGAAAGAAGAGGTTGTCGCCCAACCGACAGAAGAAGTTATTGTAAAAAGAGAGCCTGCTGAATCTACCGTAGTTGATAATGAGGATTCGCAAATTCAGGCTACAGATGAGCCTGTAACCGTAAGGCCTATAAAATTTGCTTCTTTTGAAGATATAAACCCTTCTCAGGGAGAAGTCAATAAAAATCTTGATATTTTGATGGATATTAAACTTCAGCTTACAGTTGAACTGGGTAGAACAGAACTTCCTATAAGAAAAGTTTTGGAATTGACAAGAGGCTCAATTATCGAACTTGAAAAAGTTGCCGGTGAACCCGTTGAACTTTATGCAAATGGAAAGCTTGTCGCACACGGTGAGGTCGTTGTAATCGAAGATAATTTCGGTTTGAGAATAACAAGCATCACAGAGCCCGAAGACAGAATTAAGGGTATTCAATAAAAGAACTGTTTTATTTGTGATACGTTTCGTCTTTTTGAATCTTGAAGGCGCGATAAATCTGCTCAATTAAAATAAGTCTTGCAAATTGATGCAGAAAAGTCATTTTAGAAAGACTTAACTTTAAATTAGCTCTGGTTGAAACTTCGGGGCAAAGCCCATGGGATGAGCCGATTATAAAAACGATTTCGCTTATGCCCATGTTAAAAATTTCTTCAAGTTTTCTGGCGAATTTTTCGGACGAAAAATTCGCCCCGTCTATTTCCAAAGTAATTACATAAGAATCGGGCTTAATTTGGGCTAAAATTTTTTCGCCTTCTTGTTTGAGCGTTTTTTGAATAAGATTTTCGTCTTTAATTTCAAGCGGAGAAAGTTCAATTATTTCAACGCTTGCGTATGGAGTAAGCCTTTTTAAAAATTCGTCGATGCCTTCTTTTAAAAATTTTTCTTTAATTTTGCCAAGTGCAACGATTTTAATTTTCATTTGGAATAACTTTTTCTTTTATGGATGTATTTTTGACAACACCGTTTGCAACTATGTTGTTTGGTACAATGATTAATCCGTCTGTTGTTCTTATTTTTGTGGAGCGAAGGTTAATGTCTTCTACGATGCCTTCTACTGCTTTGTCGTGGACGGTTTGATTTATAACTATGTAGTCTCCGATTTTATAGGCTTTGTCGGCAAGAAGTGAGAACGAGCCGAACACATTTGAAATTGTTGATTGTGCCCCAAAGCCTACGGCAAGTCCTGTAATTCCGAAACCCGCGATTAGGGACGTTATAGAATAGCCATGGCTTTGCAAAATCGTTGCCAGTGCCAAAAATAAAATTGTAAATTTAAGCACTTTGTTAATCAAAGGCATAAAGCCCAAAATTGTGGAATCCTGACGTTTTGCAAGGATTCTTTTTTTTGCGTTTGCGTTAAAGATATCTATAGCTTTAAAAAGTACCAAAACGGTTATAAAAACAATAGAAAGTTCTAATATTTCATTAAAATGTTTTGAAAAAAATTGTGAAATCATAATTTGCTTTCGCTTTTTTAAAAAAGCGGAAGACGAGACTCGAACTCGCAACAGCTTGCTTGGAAGGCAAGTACTCTACCATTGAGTTACTTCCGCATATTTTGATAATATTCAATTTTCACCATAACTCAATGGTAGAGTTTATTTAACTTTTGTTGAACTTTTACTTTCGTAAAAGATTCAACGGGCATTGAGTTACTTCCGCATATTTTGATAATATTCAATTTTCACCATAACTCAATGGTAGAGTTTATTTAACTTTTGTTGAACTTTTACTTTCGTAAAAGATTCAACGGGCATTGAGTTACTTCCGCATATTTTTGTAATATTTAATTTTCAATACTGCTTTAGGCTCTAGTCTAATACAAAAAAAATTTTTTTTCAATAAAAAATTACACACAAAAACATAACTATAAAGTATTAACTCTAAAGCATTATATTTTACATTTGATGTCATTCTAAAGAATGGTGAAAAGGCATGCGAAAAGTTGTATTATAATTAAGTAAGTTGGCAACATCCAAGCACTTTTTCGGGGTTGCGATAAGAGTTTTTCTTTTAGCGGGTTTGGTTTAAAATGTCGCTGACTTACGCTCTTAATTAATAATCTTTCTATGCGGTTAATAATAATGGATTAAGGTTCCTTCCCATTATAGGTGGGAAGGAATGTTTTTGCTTTAGAGGATGTGGAAAAATTTGAAAAATGACAATTTTTCTTAATTTTTCAAATTCGACCTTAGAAGTGCTAAACCCATACCGGCTGCGGGACAGCCGGCGGTATGGGTGAAAGCCGGACAAGATGAGTTATAATAAATTTTTCGTGCTAAAATATCAAAATAAAGCAGCCGGATAATCGCGCTTTGCAAAAAGTGAGGAAAGTCCGGGCATCTAAGGACAGATCGCCGGGGAAACCCCGGAGCGCGTGAGCGCGTGGATAGTGCCACAGAAATGAAGTCTGCCGATGGCTGAGCAATCAGTACAGGCGATGGTGCAACGGTGAGTTAAGAGCTTCACCGGCGTATTCGAGAGGATACGGCCAGGTAAACCCCGATCGGATGCAAGGAAAAGAAGATTAAGGTCGTCCGCCGCCTTCTTTGAAACCCGCTTGTGGCGGTAAGTAATTACCGTCCCAGACAGATGATTATCTAGGAACAGAACCCGGCTTATGAGCTGCTTTATTTTTTAATTTATTCACAAAAAAGACGAGGCGGGTTTTGCCCGCCTCGTCTTTTTAAGAGTATTTATTCTTTTGCAGGCGTAGCCGGTGGTGCTGCGCTTTGAGGTTCCATTTCTTCTTTTGCGGCAGGGTTGGATTTTGCCTGTTTTTTCAATATATCCTGAACAGTCAAAGGGTTATATTCAGGATTTACATATTCGATTTTTGCCTGTTTTTTAAGTGATTCAATAAGGTTTTCAAGCACTTTAACCTGTTCTTGGGCTTCAAGGTAGGTTTTGATTTCATCTTTGACTTTTTCAAAAGGTTCCTGACCCGCACTCATCCTGTCTGTAACTAAGATGATATGGTAACCGTAAGGAGTTTGTACAATTTCGCTCACAGTATTTGGTCTGAGTGAAAAAGCTGCTTTTGCAAAAGGTTCAACCATTTCCTGTTTTGCAAAGAAGCCTAAATCCCCGCCTTGTTTTGCGCTTGTTGTGTCTTGAGATTTTTCTCTTGCGATTCTTTCAAAGCTTTTGGGATCTTTTTTAACTTCGGTAAGAATTTTCATTGCTTCTTCGTGCTGAGAATTGATTTCTTGTTTTATTTTTGCTTTAACTTCTTCTTCGCTTAAGTTTTTATTAGCTTTATCTGAAGTTATTTTTTCTTTGATTTCTTCCGGATTTGCGGCAATTAAAATGTGTGACGCTCTTACTTTGTCGGGATATTTAAATTTGTTTAAATTTTGTCTGTAGAATTTTTTTGCATCTGCATCGGAAATTTTTATTACGGCAAGTGAATTAACGAGTTTTTTCATTTTAACTTCTTCTGTTAAGTCTTTTTTAAATTGTGAAGAAGAAATTCCGTTTTGTTTAAGAATTTCGTTAAATTTTTCTTTTGAACCTATTTTGTCTATGATATTTTGTAATTCTTTATCAGTATCTTCTTTTGTAACTTTGATATTTCTTTTTTCTATTTCGCCGTCTATGAGTGCTTTCACCACAAGTTCGTTGATTACTCTATCTTTAATCATCATATACAAAAAGCCGTTTTTGTCTTTTTTAATATCTATTCCCATTTTAGCAAACATAGAGTTTCCCGCAGCTTTATCAAAAGCTTGATCGTACTGGGTTTGTGTAATTTCTCTGTCGTTAACTTTTATTATGACGTCTTTTTTGCCGAAAGAACATCCTGTTAAAAGCAAGGCAGAGATTGCAATAGTTGCAAATAATTTTTTGGTGTTCATAATATGCTCCTCTTAACTTGTGTAACCTTTACTAACCTTATAAATATAATAAAACAAATCAATCAATATGTTAAATACTTCATCAAAGTTCATACAGGAATTGTCAAGCAAAATGATGGAATTGCCTTCTGTACAAGACTTTGGGACAGATGTAAATTTTATATATTTTGTAATATTTGGGGGTAAATGTCCTTTAATAATGTTCCATTCGGGCAAAAGATACGGGGTATAAATTCTTATATTTTCGTGAGTTTCTCTTATCGAAGAAATTTTTGCATCGGTTGCCGCAAGCCTGATTTTAATAAGTTTGATAAGATTTTGCACGGATTCGGGTGCTTTGGAAAATCTGTCTTGCCATTCTTGGGTAATATAATCGAGTTCGATTTGGGATTTAACGTCCGAAAGCCTTTTATATTCAATCATTTTTTGCTCTTTTGAGCCCACCCACTCGTCGGGAATGTAGGCGGTTACGTTTATATCAACTATAGCAGGCGGAATTTTTTCTGTGCTTTCCCCTTTAAGCTCATTGATAGTCTCTTCTAAAAGCTGGCAGTATGTATCAAATCCGACATTAACCATGTGTCCATGCTGCTTTGTTCCCAAAATATTTCCAATCCCACGGATTTCTATATCCCGCAGGGCAATCTGATAACCGCTTCCAAGCGTGGTAAATTCTTTTATCGCCTTAAGCCGCTTGATTGCTTCTTGGGTTAATTCCTTGCTTTTTTTGTAGAAACACCAGCAGTAAGCTTGCCTTTCAGATCTTCCAACCCTTCCTCTAAGCTGATAAAGCTGAGCCAGTCCGAACTTGTCGCAATCGTGAATAATTATTGTGTTGGCATTTGGAATATCAAGCCCTGATTCGATTATTGTGGTGCAAAGAAGAATGTCAAATTCTTTGTTTGCAAAATCCACCATGACTTTTTCCAATTGTTTTTCATCCATTTGCGCATGCCCTATTTGAATTTTTGCCTCGGGGACTATTTTTTGAAGCTGAAGCTTAAATTCTTCAATGGTTTCTACCCTGTTGTAAAGATAGAAAACCTGACCTTCTCTGTCCAGTTCATGGACAATGGCGTTTTTAACCTGACTTTCATTGAATTCGCCGACAAAAGTTTTTATCGGAAGCCTGTTTTTGGGCGGAGTGTTGATTACGCTCATATCTTTTATGCCGGATAACGACATATAAAGCGTTCTGGGGATTGGCGTTGCAGACATGCTTATTATGTCTATGTTTTCCTTGATTGATTTAAGTTTTTCTTTGTGTCTGACGCCGAAGCGGTGTTCTTCATCGATTACCAATAGTCCTAAATTCTTGAAATGGACGTCGCCCTGCAAAAGCCTGTGGGTGGCAATTACCACATCAATGCTGCCCAGAGTGAGCTCTTTTAAAATTTGTTTTTGCTCTTTTGCGCTTTTAAATCTCGATAAAAGCTCGACTTTTATCCCGAAAGGTTTAAAACGTTCCTGAATCGTCTGAAAATGCTGAAGCGCAAGAATTGTTGTAGGGACTATAACAGCTGCCTGATAGCCTGAAGTAACCGCTTTAAATATTGCCCTTATAGCAACTTCAGTTTTGCCGAATCCCACATCCCCGCAAATCAGCCTGTCCATTGGTATTTCGTTTTCCATGTCCGATTTTACTTCAAGAATTGATTTCATCTGGTCCGGAGTTTCTGTGTATTCAAAGGCTTCTTCCATTTCAAACTGCCATGGGTTATCTTGTTCAAAAACTATCCCCTCTTGTATTTTGCGTTTTGCATAGAGTCTCAAAAGGTCGTATGCAATTTTTTCAACTTCTTTTTTGACCCTTGTTTTGGTGTTTTCCCAATCGCTTCCTCCCATGCGCGAAAGTTTAGGTTTAAGCGTACCTGAGCCTCTGTATCTGCAAAGGAGGTTAATTTGTTCTGCCGGCATGTGGAGTTTATCGCCCAGCGCATATTCGATTGTCAGATAATCTTTGTACTGCCCGTCAAGCTGCTGTTGTGATATACCTTTGTAAACTCCCACCCCGTGGATTGAATGAACAACAAACTCGCCTTCTTTAATGTCGTTTATGCTTTCGATAAATTCGGGCTTTTCTTTGTAATAAGCACGCTTTGAGGCGGTAATTTC
The DNA here is from genome assembly GCA_035354275.1 of Candidatus Gastranaerophilaceae bacterium. Lineage (GTDB taxonomy): Bacteria > Cyanobacteriota > Vampirovibrionia > Gastranaerophilales > Gastranaerophilaceae > DAOQAU01. The sequence goes on along the minus strand of DAOQAU010000007.1, from coordinate 21,137 downwards.
TTTTGGACGCTTGTTAAAAAGTTCCTTGTCTGTAAGCAAAATCAGCTTCAGGTCTTCTATAATGCAGCCCGAACAGGAAAGACTTTTTGCTGTTTCAAAATCAAAAAGATTTTTTTGAGCAAAAATTTCTTTCACGCGCTCCGGAAAATCTGTTGCGACCAGAATTTTATAGCCTTTTTTGGAGCTTATGAAATCTGTTATTTCGTCAATTCCGGAAAAATAACCTTTCAGGGGCTGGGAATCAAATTCGGTTAAATCCCCGCAGTCGTAGTCTATAAAATTGTTAAATCCTATTTTGACAAAACCCGCGGTTTGGTTTTGAAATTCTTCCAATTCAAAATGATTTTTAAGATTACCCCTCACCCGATTTTCTAATGCTCGTTCCTCGCATTGAAAATCTTCCCTCTCCCGCAAGGGGCGAGGGGTAGGGGGAATATCGGAAACATTTATCTCCTCCATCAAGGGGCGAAGGGTTGAGTTTTTTGGACATTCTGTTTTTCCCCTCTCCCCTTGCGGGAGAGGGGGTAGGGGTGAGGGGTAAAAGATAAGCCCCGTTTTAATATTTTCACCCAGCTGGTTTTGATAATTTTGTGCGATAAATTCGTATTTGGAAAAAATCTCTGACATCTCGTCGAATACAATTAAGTGAGAAGTGAAAGGTGAAGGGTGAGAGGATAATTGTTCTCCCTCTCCCCTTGCGGGAGAGGGTAGGGGTGAGGGGTTAAAATAATCAAAAATACTCACCAAATCAGGATTGAAATAATTTTGATAAACTTCTATTCCTTCAAAATATCCTTCTTCCAGTTTTATTTTAGTTTCTGAAAGCGGATGAGATTCTGAAACAAGTTCAGAATGACGTTTATTTATTGATTTATCAAATATGAATTTATAAACAGGTTTGATTGTTATTTCTTTAACTTTTTCGATACTTTTTTGGGTTTGGTTGTCAAAAATTCTCAAATCGACGATTTCATCACCCCAAAGCTCTATCCTGAAAGGGTTTTGTGAAAGCGAAAAAACATCGATGATATCGCCTCTTATAGAAAATTCACCCATATCGCTTGCCATAGTTGAGCGTTTGTAGCCTAAATTTATAAGATTTTGCGCCAATTTTTTTGTATCAATTTCATCGCCGATTTTTAAATAAATTGAATTTTTTTCAAAGAATTTTTTGTCGGGGAATTTTTCCAAAAGTGCTTTGACAGGCACAATAAGGTCTTTATCTGAATTGAGCAGCTCAATCTGCGCGGCATAATCATAAAGATTTGCACTGACAGGTTCATACATCGAAGTGCTTTGAAACGGAAAAATTTCGGCATCAATTTCAAAAGCGTTTTTAAGGTCATTTTGGCATTTGAGTGCGGTTTGTTCGCTTGCTGTTATAAAAAGGACTTTTTTGTCCGAAAATTCTTTTATTTTTTGCACTAAAAGCAGGCGCAAAAAAGAGGTTAAACCGGTTATTGCAAAAGACTTTGAAGCTGCAAGATTGCGCTTCATGCGGGAGAAATTTTTATTATCGAAATCAAAATCAAGCATTATTTTAAATTAGGACTTGCGTATTCAATCCCTATTTCTTTAAGTGAATCAATAAAATGTTTTGCGCAGCTTTTTTGGACATCGGGCGGAACAACCCTTAAAAGTTCGACTGTTTTTGAGATAACGGGGTCATGGTCGTACCAGCGGTTGCCGTTAACAGGTTTTACAAGCATATAAAATCTGTCGATAGCATCTTTTGAGACCTTTTCTTCGATTTTTTTTAGAAAAACTTCTGCCTGAGCCTTCAATTCTTCCTGATAATTTCTCAGAAGTTCAATGACTTCAAGCAACAGCGGATCATGATCGTACCATCTTTTATAAATGGGTTTCATTATACAATCCTTCTTTTAGTTTTGCCGGCGGGTTTTCGTCGTTGTAGCGTTCGATTTTGCCGCCAAGCAGCCTTATTTTTTCTTCAAATCTTTCGTAGCCGCGGTCTATGTGGTGAAGGTTTTCGATAGTCGTAATCCCTTCTGCCATAAGCCCTGCTACTGCAAGCGAAGCACCTGCTCTTAAATCACTTGCCGAAACATCTGTGCCTGCAAGTTTTTTAACTCCTTTTATTATAGCATGGTTTCTGTCCTGATGAATGTCTGCACCCATTCTTACAAGGTCGGGAACCTGCATAAACCTGTTTTCGTAAAGACTTTCTGTAATAACTCCGACACCTTCGGCGGTTGATAAAAGCACCATTGCCATTGATTGAAGGTCAGTCGGAAAGCCCGGATAAGGCTGGGTTACAAAGTTTATCGAACTTAAGCGGTTTTTGCACGAAACTTCAAGTGCTGTGGGTTCGATTAATTTGATATTTGCACCCATTTTGAGCAATTTGTCGTTAAAGAAAGTCAAATGCGCAGGAAAAACGTTTCTTATAATCCCTTTTCCTTTTGTCGCAATTATCGCGCTCATATAAGTTCCCGCTTCGATTCTATCCGGAATTGTGGTGTATTCGATGGGTCTCAGGGAATTTTCTTTTACTCCGTTTATAACAATTTCTGAGGTTCCTGCACCTGAAATATCAGCACCCATTGTGTTGAGAAAGTTTGCCAAATCAATTATTTCAGGCTCTTGTGCCGCATTTTGAATTCTTGTAGAGCCTTCTGCAAAAACAGAAGCCAGCATAAGATTTTCTGTCGCACCGACTGAGGGAATATCAAGGTAAACATCTGCTCCTGTGAGCTTTGAAACTTTTGCATGCACGTATCCGTTTTCGATTTTTATTTTTGTGCCAAGGGCTTCTAAGCCTTTTATGTGAAAGTCAACTCTGCGCTCTCCTATGGCACAGCCGCCCGGAAGCGCGACCATTGCTTCTTTGCACCTTGAAACAAGCGCACCTAAAATTATAAATGACGCTCTCATTTTGCTTACCAGTTCGTATTTTGCGGTTATGCTTGAAAGGTCTGTGGCATCAATGCTGATTGATTTTTCTGTTTTGTCGTAAACGATTTTTGCGCCCAAACCTTCAATAACACTTGACATAATCTCAACGTCTGTGAGGTCGGGAACGTTATAAATTTTGGTTTCACCTTTTGCTAAAATTGCAGCAGCCATCAACTTCAGGACTGCATTTTTAGCCCCTCCGATTGACACTTCTCCCTTTAAGGGCACTCCGCCTTTTATTCTGAACTTTTCGGACAAAATTCCTCCAAGAATTACATTCTATAACTATATCATACTACAATTAGTAGATTTATATGTAAATAGTTTAACTAATGTAAAGATTTTATAAAGACTTGGATAAATTCTACAAAATTTAATACAGGAATAAGTTTTCCGTTTTCTATCAGTCCTTGTTTTAAGCCTAAAACACACGAAGGGCAGGATGTTAAAATGTAATCGGCTTCTGTTTCGATTGCATTTTTAGCTTTTTTAGAAGAAATTTCTTTTGAAATTTTATCGTTGTTTAGCGCAAAAGCACCAGCAAACCCGCAACAGGAGTCAAATTCTTTCATCTCAATATATTCGACATTTTCTGCTTTGCTTAAAAATTCTTGCAAAAAATCAATGTTTTCAAGGTGGCATGGTTTGTGGAAAGTTATTTTGATTTTTTTGTCAAATACAAATTTTTGGGTGTTTTTTACAATAAACTCGTTTATATTTAAAGATTTTTCAAGGATTTTGTCCAATTTTTGCATTAATTTTTCATCATCAATTACTTTTTTATACTCTCTGAAAGCATCCTGACAGCTTGCACAGTCGGTTAAGAAATAATCAAACTCATTGGCAAAATCATCGGGGATTTGTGCCAAATTAAACTCCGCCTGCTTTTTAAACTGTTCAGCATTTCCCACAGACAAAAAAGGCAGCCCGCAGCACTGAAATTTAATATCTAATACATTTACACCCATTTTTTTGAGCACATTTTCTGCAGCATTTTTAACACTCGGGTTTAAATATTCATTCACACAGCCTTTGAAGTAAATTATTTTAGGTGAATGGGTGAATAGGTGAATAGGTGAATAGGTGCATTTTGTTAATATATTTGAATTTTTTGCAATAAATTCATTTGCTAAAACTGCTCTTTTGCCGAAATTTGATTTCAGCAAAATCGGATAAAACAATTTTAAAATCCTGTCAAACTTCAAAAAACGGTAAGTGTTTGTACAGATTTTTGCAGAATTTAAAAACAAATTAAACACAGGGGGCGAATTCAAAATTTTAACAAATTTTGAATTCGCCCCCTCAAAATATTCACACTTTGCGCAGGTAAAAATTTCTCTTGCGTCAATTCCGCTTGGGCAAAAGTCTTTGCATGCGTTACATTTTAAACACATATCAAGGTATTTGTTAACGTTTTTTTTGAGTTTCAAATCGCCCTTTATAATACCGCCGAGCATTATGAATTTTCCGCGCGAAACGGCGCAATCATTACCCGTAACTTTATAAACAGGGCATACTGACTGGCAAAGCCCGCACTTGGAACATTTTTGTATTTCTTCTTTATAGTCGATTAATTTTTTCATTCGATTTTTTACCCCTCACCCGCCCTACGGGCACCCTCTCCCCCAAGGGGCGAGGGGACAATCATCCGGTTATCGCGCCGACGCTTGCGCTTTTTACGGCTTGGGCATACCTTGCAAGGTAGCCTTTTTGAGGCAGTTCAAAAGGCTTAAGCTCGGCTTTTCTTTTCAAAAGTTCAGCTTCATCAACAAGCAGTTCGATTGAACGTTTGTTGATATCTATCTTAATTTTATCACCTTTTTTAACCAAAGCCAAAGGTCCGCCAAGTGCCGCTTCAGGCGAAATGTGTCCCACACAGATTCCTCTTGTGGCACCGGAAAATCTTCCGTCTGTAATCAATGCGGCGGTTTTTCCCAAACCTTTTCCGACAAGAAGCGAAGTCGGAGCAAGCATTTCTCTCATTCCCGGCCCGCCTTTTGGCCCTTCATAGCGAATTACGATAACGTGTCCTGCTTTAATTTGGTTATTTTCAAGTGCTTTCATTGCTTCTTCTTCGCTGTCATAGGGCATTGCTGTTCCTTCAAATTCAAAACAGCTTTCATCCACTCCCGAAATTTTTATCACAGCACCTTCTGTGGCAAGATTGCCGTACAAAATCCCGAGTCCCGCATTTTTGGTCAAAGGAGCATTAAAAGGTTTTATCACATTTTCATCAACCCAGGCGGCTTTGGCGATTTTTTCGACCGAAAGCCCCACACAATTTTTTGTGTTTTTTAACTCGGGAGTTTTGCCCCACAAAGTTTTTAGCGCGGCAGGAATTCCGCCTGCAATGTGAAAGTCGCTCATAGTTGTGGTTGATGAAGGGTCAAGTTTGATTATTTGATTAACAACATGGCTTAACTTTTCAAAATCATCCAAAAATATATTTACCCCAGCTTGATTTGCAATAGCAAGAAGGTGCAGGACAGAATTTGTCGAGCCGCCAAGTGCCAAATCCATTACAATAGCGTTTCGGATTGAATCTTTTGTTATTATATCAAGCGGTTTTACGCTGCTTTTGACCATGTCAACAATTGCCATTCCGCTTTCGAAGGCTATTCTGCGTTTTTGGGAAGAAACAGCACTTGCCGTGGCGCAATACGGAAGACTCATCCCCATAACTTCGGTCAAACACGCCATAGTATTTGCGGTGTAAAGCCCCTGACAAGAGCCCGCCGATGGACAGGCATTTTCTTCGATTTCAAAAAGTCTTTCTTGAGAAATTTCTCCGTTTGCGCATTTTCCTATCGCTTCAAAACCTCTTATCATTGTAAGTTTTTCGCCCTTTGAGCACCCATCGAGCATAGGCCCTGCCGTTACTACTATGGCTGGAATATTTAGTCTCAAAGCACCCAAAATCATTCCGGGTGTAATTTTGTCACAATTTGAAAGGAGGACAATTCCGTCTAATTGGTGGGCTGCGGCGACGCTTTCCACACAGTCGGCTATTAAATCGCGCGAGGGAAGCGAATAGCGCATTCCCGAATGTCCCATTGCAAGACCGTCACAGATGGCAGGGGTGCCGAAAATAAACGATTGACCGCCGCCCGAGTGGATTCCTTTTTCAATTTGGCGCTCCAAATCTCTCATTCCGATGTGGCCCGGGACTAAGTCCGAAAACGAACTGGCGATTCCTATAAAAGGTCTTTTAAGCCCTTCTTTGCTGACGCCGGTTGCGTACAAAAAGCCCCTGTGAGGTGCTCTTGATATACCTTTTTTTATTTCATCGCTTTTCATTTTATTTATTCCCTTTTTTAATCTGTCATGCTGAACTTGTTTCAGCATCTTTCCAGCTTAGTATGTGGGATAGATCCCGAAACGAGTTCGGGATGACAATAATATTTAATTATTTTTATATAGTACGACTCCATCTTTTTCTACCGCCTTTATTCTGAAATTTTCATCCCAAAATACACATCCGTCAAGTTCGATATTATGATATTTATACAGATTGTCGCTTGCCATTTTTACGTATTTTTCAAAATTTTCGGGATTTTCTAGTGACAAATGTCTTACAATTTCATCCAAAAAAGCGGTGCTTCCTGCAAGCGTACCTTCTTTTGAAGTCGCTTTTTTGCCGTCGTAAAAAATTCGTTTACCTCCGAATGCCATTTCCTTTAAATCGCTTCCTGCAATCGGAAGAGAATCTGATACCAAAATGATTTTGTCATGAGGTTTTGTTTTGAAAACCAACTTCAAAATATCTTCGCTCAGATGAATTCCGTCGGCGATAATTTCTGTGTAAATCCTGTCGTCATCAAGTGCGCTAAGCGCGGTCGAATTTTCCCGGTGATTAACACCCGACATTGCGTTAAAAAGGTGCGTCGCTCCGTCGCAATAGCTTAAGTCTGAGCCCACACAATGTCCTGCCTGAACTTTAACTCCTTTGAGTTTTAAGTATCTGCTAAGTTCAAAGTCTTTGTCTAATTCAGGTGCAAGGGTTACTATTTTTATAAAATCATCTTCTATGAGCTTGTAGTTTTCGACAGTCGGATTCAAAAATAAGTTTTTGTCGTGAATTCCGCTTTTTTCGGGATTGAGAAAAATTCCTTCAAGGTGAATTCCTAAAATTTTTGCCTCTTCGCAAGATTGTTTTTGCGAGGCGGTTTTTATACGACCGATTTGGCGTTTGATGTTTTCAACCGTGTCTGTGACAAGTGTCGGATAAAAACCGCCGATACCTTTTTGCAAAAGTTTTTTTGCAAGAAAAAGAATTTCATCGGCTTCACAAACGGAAAAATCTACCCCGAAAGCTCCGTGAAAATGCTGCTCCACAAGCAGTTTTGATTTATAAAAGTGTTCAAACATTAAATATTTTCCTTGCTTCTTCCCTGTCGTCAAAGTGAATTGTTTTATCCTTTAAAATCTGGTAATCTTCGTGTCCTTTTCCTGCAATAACAATTACGTCATTATTTTTGCATATTGTCTTCAAAAGCGCAATAGCCCTGCCGCGGTCTGCTTCAACAAAAACTTTTTCGGAAGTCACAGACCTAAGTCCTGCAAGAATGTCTGTTATAATCTGTTGAGGTTCTTCGCTTCTGGGGTTGTCGGAAGTTATAACCACTTTATCTGAAAGTGCTTCTGCTATCGCTCCCATTTTCGGGCGTTTTGTCGCATCCCTGTCGCCTCCGCAGCCGAAAAGACAAATTAACTCAGAGCCTTTGGGTGTTATTTCTTTTGCAGCTTTCAAGACATTTTCAAGTCCGTCTGGCGTGTGGGCGTAATCAACTATCACAAGCGGGTTTTGCGCTACAACTTCAAATCTGCCCGCAACTCCTTGTGTTTGTTCAAGCGGGTTGATGCAGCTTTTAAGTTCAAAACCTGAGGCAAGCCCTGTTGTAATTGCGGCAAGAACGTTATAAACAGAAAACATTCCGTTCATTTGTAAACAGACGTTTTGGGCGCCGAATTTGCCCCCTTCAAGGGCAAATTCGGCGCCTTTTGGTGAAAATTCGATATCTTTTGCCATAATATCGGCACTGTTTTCTATCCCGTAAGTCAAAATCTTAACTCCTTCGGGGATTACTTCAAGAAATCTTTTTGCATATAAATCGTCGACATTAATTACGGCAAATTCGCCAACCTCTTTGAACAAAATCGCCTTGGATTCAAAGTAATTATCCATTGTTATGTGATAATCCAAATGATCCTGAGTTAAATTTGTCAAAACTGCACCTTTAAAAACGCAGCCGCCCACTCGGTTTTGCTCCAGTGCATGCGAACTTACTTCCATAACGCAGTTTGGAATTTTCATTTTGTCAGCGATTAAATCAAGCGTAAATTGAAGCTCAGGTGCTTGGGGAGTTGTATGTTTTGCTTCTTTGTATTCGCTTTCGGAGGTCAATTTGTAGCCTAAAGTTCCGATAAGAGCACATTGCTGTTTATTTTCCTCAAATATTTTTTGAATCAAATGTGTTACTGTTGTTTTTCCGTTTGTTCCGGTAATTCCTATCAAATTTAGTTTTTTTGAAGGCGAATCATAAAATTTATCTGCGATATCTGCTATTTTTTGTCTTGTTGAATCAACGATAATTTGCGGCAGTTTCGTGTCAAGTTCTTTTTCGGTCAAAAAGGCGCTTGAGCCGTTTTCTTGTGCGTTTTTAAAATATTGGTGTCCGTCGGAGTGTTCGCCCACAAGACAAACAAAAATATCACCTTGTTTTGTTGTCTTTGAATTGTAGGAAACCCCCCTTATTTCAACATCTTCAAAATTTAATTTCTCTTCATATTGTAAATTTGATATTAAATCACTCAGCTTCATTTAAAATCTCCACTCCTAATTTTGTCCGATATTTCAAGCCGATTATAGCACAAATTTGAAAAAAATTTTTTGTAACAATTCTTTTACGAAATAACAAAAAATTTTTTTTACGGGTTATAGAAAATTAACATGACAGAATAAAGGCACAAACATGAGAATACAAAATACTACATTTAAGCCAAATCAACCCGCATTTAAACAAATTTACAAAGTAACCGTTGCAAAAAAATGTTTTACCGATGATGCAAATAATAGTATTTCGCCCAGTCTTTTAAACAAAGAGCAATATATAAGAGAGCTTATAAAAGAAAACATGGTTGAAGAAATAAAAAAATTTGTTCTTCGCCACGGTGTTTATAGTTTAATTGAGCCTGTTAGGCATAATCGATTGCAAAAAGTTTTGGAATCAGATTTCTTGCCTGATTTTTCTGTAGTTGGGGAGCAATCTCTTTGGTCATACTTAGAAGATGCCGTTGAAAATACTTTTCCAATGGAGTATGTGATAAATACTATTAATCCGAACATTAAACACCCTATGAATTCAAAACTTAACACTTTTTATGTGTATTCCCAAGAACATTGCGATATTTTCCAAGAAATATTGTCTGAAGGCGATTCTTATTACGATAAATTTTTAAACTCAAAAGAAGCAAGAGAATCGCGTTGTCCACAAGTTTGGGCATATACAAAAAAAATGGAAACCATTAAAAAACAATTAGACGAAGCATTTGAAGGAGAAAAAGAGTCTGAATTTATTGCATCTTCTAAAGAGTCTTTAAGGGCAATATTAAAAATGATAGTGGAAGAAAATATTAAAAAATAAATTTATTTGGATTTATCCGGTTTAAGATTTAAAATTCTTGCGCTTTGGCTTGCTATTTCTTTAAAAACAGGTGCTGCGATTGTGCTTCCCCAGACTTCGCCGCCTGCTGCAGAATCTACCAGTACATAAATCAATACCTGAGGATTTGAAGCCGGCAGGTAGCCTATAATAGAGGTATAGAGTTTGTTTGAATAACCTGCTGCATTTTCGTTCGGTTTTCTTGAAGTTCCTGTTTTTGCCGCGATATAATATGCATCCATTTTTATCGGTGATTTTGAATTTTCAATACTTTTGGTAAGTATTTTAGTTATTGTTCGAGCGGTTTCAGGCGGCATAACTTCTGTTTTGAAAATTTTTGTCTCGGCTTCTTCTGGCGAATATTTTATTACATGAGGAGTAACTCTGATTCCGTCGTTTGCAAGCGCAGAGACAGCCGAAACCATTTGAATAGGGGTTAAAGATGCCGCATAACCGTATGCCATTGAAGCATGTGTTGAAGGATCCCATTTTTGCCATTTAGGTAAAAGTCCGCTTGATTCTCCGGGTAAATCAATGCCTGTTTTTGAGCCTATGCCGAATTTTGTAAGCATTGAATAATATTCCTGCGAGGTCATTTTTTGAGCAATCCTTACCGCTCCGACATTGCTTGAGTGCTCAAAAAGATATTCAAGATTAATTACACCCGGACAAGGTCTTTTTGAGTAGTCATAGTTTTTGATTTCCCACCAGCCGACTCTGATTTTGCCCGAATCGTAAACTGTTGTATGTTCATTGATTTTGCCCAATGCCATAGCAGAGGTTACCGTTATGGTTTTAAAAGTAGAGCCGGGAGGGAAAACATCGGTCAGGGTCCAGTTTTTTATTTGTCGCTGTGTAGCACTTTTGTAATTATTAGGGTCATAATAAGGATAAACCGCATAGGCTAAAATTTCGCCGTTTCTAGGGTTCATCACAATAACCGTACCTCTTAGGGCACTTCTTTTTGCAATCATTCTGTGAAGTTCCTGTTCGCAAATGTGCTGAATTGCAGAATCAATTGTGAGAGTTAAACTCTTGCCTTTTAATGGGGATGAAGTTGCAACAGGATCCGTTGAAAAACTGTAAATTATATTTCCGTCAGGTGTCCTTTCGGTTTGAACATTTTTTTCGACATGCTCTAATTGGTCTTTTGCCGTAAGTTCAATTCCTGATGCTATATCGGCATCAAAATTGTAATACCCCAAGACGTGAGCCGCCATTGAGCCTTGAGGGTAAACCCTTGTGTTTTTTTTGCCCAGGCTTATTTCTCTTAATCCCAGTTTTTTAATGGCTTGAGCGGCATTTCTATCCAAGTCTTTTTTCAAAGTTATTACAGAATCTTGCTTGGAAAGCTTTTCGACAAGTGTAGCGGTCGAAATTTTTAAATAAGGGGCAAGAATTTTTGCTAATTCTTCGGGCGAATGGTCATAATCTGCAGGGTGAGCGTAAACATCATAATAAATCTTGTCAGAGGCAAGTTTTACCCCGTTTCTGTCAAAAATATCTCCGCGCATAATGAAGTTTTTTGAGCTTCTTTGTTTTTTGGCTTTAATCCTGTATTGTTTTATGTCGATTACTTGAATACAAAAAAGATAAATAATTAAGATTATTGCAAATATAGCAAAACAGATGTTCCAACACCCCAGCCTTTGGTCAAATACTCTAAACCTTTTTTCTTTACTATCCAAGTTTGTTCCCCGCTTTAAAAATATTTTAACACAAGGGGAAGCGCAAAGAAATATTATTAAATAACTTTAAGAAACTCGGATAATGATTTTGTTGTTTACCTCAAAAATTTGATTTTCAAATGTTTTTGGGCTACTATTTTATCAAAGATTTTACACATAGAATCTAAAGGATAGTGTCGGGTTGGGATTTAAAAACTTACCGACAAAGTAAAAAAATTAAGGAGAAAAAAATGGCATCAAAAAATTTTTTATTCACTTCGGAATCAGTTACTGAAGGACACCCTGACAAAGTTTGCGATCAAATTTCAGACGCGATTTTGGACGAATTTTTGACAAAAGACCCTAAATCCAGAGTAGCAGCAGAAACCACGGTTACTACAGGAATGGCACTTGTGTGCGGAGAAATAACCTCTGATTGTTATGTCGATATTCCTCAGGTTGTAAGAAATACAATTAAAAACATAGGCTATGAGGGTGAAAATTGCGGAGGTTTTGATTATAAAACTTGTGCGGTTTTAACGAGCATAGACGAGCAGTCTTGTGATATCGCAGGTGGTGTGAACAAAGCATTTGAAACAAGAGATGACAATGCAGACACTTCAAATATGGAAACAGAAAACTTGGGCGCAGGAGATCAGGGTATTATGTTCGGTTTTGCCTGTGACGAAACCCCTGAGTTAATGCCGCTTCCGATAAGTCTTGCAAACAAACTTTCTTTTAAATTGGCACAAGTCAGAAAGCAAGGACTGTTGAAATATTTAAGACCCGACGGCAAGTCTCAGGTAACAGTTGAATACACAGAAGGAAAGCCTTCAAGGATTAATACGGTTCTTCTTTCAACTCAACACGACCCTGTAATTAACGGCGAAGAAGATAATCACAAAATTCAGCAAATAATTAAAAATGATTTGATTGAATATGTTATTAATCCCGTATTTGAAAACGAAAGCTTAAAACCGGATTCTGATACAAAATATCTTATAAATCCTTCGGGAAGGTTTGTAATCGGTGGGCCTCAAGGCGATGCCGGCTTGACCGGAAGAAAAATAATCGTTGACACTTACGGCGGATATTCAAGACACGGCGGCGGTGCGTTTTCCGGAAAAGATCCTACAAAGGTTGACCGTTCCGCAGCTTATGCCGCAAGGTGGGTTGCTAAAAATATAGTAGCATCAGGACTTGCACAAAAATGCGAAATCGAGTTGGCTTATGCTATAGGTGTCGCAGAACCTGTTTCAATAATGGTTGATACCTTTGGTACAGGAAAAATTTGTGACGATGATATCTGTGAACTTATCAGTAAGAATTTTGACCTCAGACCTGCTGCAATCATTAATCAATTTGACTTAAGAGGACTTCCTGCCAAAAATAACGGGAAGTTTTACCAAAAACTTGCAGCCTACGGTCATATGGGCAGAATGGATTTTGAAGTTCCCTGGGAAAATACCGATAAAGCTCAAATACTTAAAGAACAGGTAAATTTGAACTGTTTTTGTACAAAGTAAATAGTTTAAAAAATAAAAAGAGGCGGCGCAAATCTTTGCGCCGCCTTAAGATTATATGTTTGGTTTTACATTAGATGTATTTGAATTATTTTTAGCATGTTCCAACAGATTTGTTGAAGTTTGTTTTTGTTCAGCCGGCTTTTGATTGTTATCTTTGTTTTCTTGAGCAACTTCTTGTTTTTTGCCTTTATGAAGCATTTCTGTTATAAAAATATTGAATTTTGGAATAAGTATTCCTATCAGCAACAGTGTTGAGACAAAGCCGAAGACTTTAGGAAGGGCTTTAAGAAATCCTGCTTGCCTGAAAGCTTTGTTGCCGGGGTTTGAAAATGCTGTTTCAACTTCTTTAGTTAACTCTTTATCTGCAAAAAGTTGATTCATAAATTCATCGTTTTGTAAGCTAAAGCCTTTGATTTTATCTTTTATGCCTTCATCTAAATGAGAATAAATTTTGTGCAAATTTCCGCCCATATCGGCTAATCTTTGGGTAAAACCTTTGAAGCCGGTTTTTAAGTTTTTATCAAATATATACCAGTCGCCGACTTGATACTTTGGAATAATATTGCCCAACTTATCTTTTTGAATGTCATGTATTGCAAAACCTTGGGATTTTTGTAATCTTTTAGAGACAAATTTTTCTATCCAAGGAACTCCCATTACGGCAAGAAGAATTGTTGGGACGTCTCTTATGATTGTTTCTCTTTTTTCGTTGTTGTTACGGATATAATCCATTGCAGTTTCTTTCTGAGTTTTTTCACCTTTTTTGTCGCGAGAACTCAAAAGTCTTCCACTGAGCAAGAATACGTAAGCATTTATAACAAACAACTTCATACCCATTTCACCGGCTCTTCCGGGTTCGAATAAGTCCAAAACGGCTTTGCGTGATTTTGTCAGAATATTTCCAAAACTTGGGTTTTGGCTTGTTTTGTTGATATTTTTATTGATAATCTCAGGAGAGATATTTCTAACTTGCATTAGTCCCTCCTTTTGATTTTTCTAAGCTTGCGCGTTTAGCACTTTCTTCTGCCGGAGAAGAATCTTTGCTAACTTGATAAAGTTTTGGCAGGTGAATTAAAAACGCCCCTACGGCAAAGAAGGATGCTACACAAGCTCCAAAGCGCAAACTTAGCCTGATTTTTTTCATGTTATCAGTCCAGTTAACAGCCTCTTTTTTAAGGCTTTTAGAAGCATCATCTATCCATTTACGTTTTGAAATTTTTGTAATTATATCGCTTGAATAATGTCTGAAGTCTTCAAATAAGTCTTTTGCTCTTACTTTTACATTGTCGCCTATATCAATTATTTTTGGGTGAATCGGAGTTTTAGAGCGGTTTGAATTATTAATTTCAGATATTATTTTTTCAAATGCCGCCATATTTTTCTTGAAGCTTTTTTTATCGCTTGTTGAATTTGCGCACCAAACAAGCCTTGTTGTAAAACGTTTTTTGAATTGAGCGGCTTTATCGCCTAAGTCAAATTCACCAAATGCTTTATCAAATAACTGTTGTGCAAATTTTTCACTGAATTCTTTTTTATTTGACAGCAAAGAAGTATCGCCAAGCCCCTTTAAAGTTTGTTTTGTATGTTCAAATAAAACTTTCATAGTATTTTTTGGGATTTTAGAAGCAGCAGCAGTTCTTCTTACGACTTCAAAAATTCCTATAGGAATTAAAAACATGCTGGGACCGGAAAGAACTTCTCTTCCGGCTTCTTCGGCTCCTGCTTTGTAATTTAAGTGTCCTAATTTATCTTTGTCTCGGTTTAAACCGACAACAATTCTAGGTGTAATCAGACTAAGGCTATCTATGATAAAAAAGGCACCAAAAAAACCCAGTCCTTCAATAAGACCCATCATATTAGCCAAATTATATTCTCCGCCTTTAAAAGAAATTTTAGATTTGGAAGCACCGTTTTTTAAAGGGGCATTTAATGAAATATTAGTATGATTTTTAAAATCATAATTTTTAATTGAATTAACGTTCATCTAATGTAATTAACCTTCTCCGAAGATACCTATAATCTTTACACATGTCGGCAACAGCACACTATTGCTTATATTTAAATAAAGGGTTTGCTTAGGGTATTAATTGCCATGTTATTCCTTCATCTTTACGAAATTTTACATTTGTAGTAGAAAAGAATAAGTGTACTAAGTATACTTGTTATTTTATTTCGGCACAACCCCTTTGAGGGTTATTTTATACATTTATTTACAAATAATACTAACATTGGGTAGTATTAAGTTTTCATTTGGTATTAATTTTAAATAATTCTGTTATAATATTTTCATGAAGAATTTATATGATATTAATGAATGGTCTGATATTCAAATTCATCAAAAAATCGGTGAAATCCTTATGCAAAGTGGGAAATTAAGTCTTGTGCATTTGGGAATGGCACTTGATATCCAAAAATTTGAAGATATACAGCTTGGTGAAATTCTTTTGGGAATGAAGATTGTGACACAGACCGATATTAATCAGGCATTGTTTGTTCAGGAAGAGATAGATAAAAATATTAAGCAGTAAGGAGTTTACAGATGATTTTTCAGGAATACATGACGACAAAAAACGTAATATTTTTTATTTTAATTTTAATTACGCTTACATTTATTTCGCAGATAAAAGCAATAGCAATGTTATTTTTTGCATCTTACATAATCGCATGTTCTCTTAATCCGCTTGTTGACAGGCTTTCTAAGAAAATAAAAAGGTCTTTAGCAACAAGCATTGTACTTTTTGGAACTATAATAATTTCGTTTGCATGCTTTGTTCCGATTGTATTGGTAGCGATTGAACAAATTAAAGGCTTTGTAAATGCATTACCTGCGCAATTGAAATTACTTGAAGATTTTACAATGACGCATGAATTTTACGGACATAAGCTTTCGGAGTTTCTGAATTTTGAATCAATAGTAAAATCTTCTTCGCCTTTTGCAAGCGGGGTTGTGAATCAGTCAATAAATTTAACGTTGGGGATTACTCAGGGTATAATCTTTTTGCTTGCAATATTTATGATTGTATTTTATCTTTTGGCAGACAAAGACGAAATTAAAAAGAGTTTTATAAGTATTTTCCCCGATAAGATAAAAGAAAGAGCAGATTTAATTTCACAAAATATTTCTCATAAAGTCGGCGGATATGTTATAGCCCAAATTTTGAATATGATTGCAATAGGTTTAATTACCGCAGTAGCATTGTTTTTAATAAAAGTAGATTATGCACTGCTTTTAGGTTTGATAACAGGGGTTTTAGACATTATACCGATTATCGGGCCTACCATTGCGTTAGGGCTTTGTTTGATAATGTGCTATCAAATGGGACCGGTTGGAATTGCCCTTGTTATTTTTGCGTTTTTGGCAGCTCAGTGGGTATCGAATAATCTTGTAAGGCCGGTTGTTTTTGGGCGTTTTTTGGATTTGCATCCGCTTGTAATAATCTTTTCGCTGCTTGTTGCAGCACAATTTTTGGGGGTTTGGGGTGTAATTTTGGCACCTGCTATTGCAGCCATAATCTGCGTACTATTTGATGAAATATACTTGAAAACAGTTAATAACGGACAAGAATGAGCGAAAAATTTTTATATAACAGATTAAAAAATAAACAAACAAATTTTAATGTATGGATGGCGTTTCCCGGTATTTATTCTTTTGCCCTGTCCTCCTTGGGTTACATGTGGCTTTTTAAAACCATTGACGAGGTTGAAGATGTTAATGTGGAGATGGTTTGTACAGATACTAAAAAGACTTCTTTAATGATAAAAGATATTAACTTAATCGGTTTTTCATTTTCTTTTGATTTGGATTTTTTGAATATTTTTAAAATACTCCAAAAATACAAAATTCCTTTTAAGGCAAAAGACAGAAATTCTTCTCATCCGTTGGTTTTTGGCGGAGGGCCCGTTTTAAGTGCTAATCCTGAACCGTTTTGCGAGTTTTTTGACTTCATCATAATAGGTGACGGCGAGCAAACGAATATAAAAGCAATTCAGGTCTGCAAGGAAAATAAATCACTTGAAAAAGCCAAAATACTGGAAAAACTTTCTGAAATTGAAGGGATTTACGTTCCTTCTTTAAAACAAAAGTTTGTTAAAAAATCCCATTGTGAACTTTCTCAGTGCATTTCTACACCGATTTTAAGCGAAAAAAGTTTTTTCAAAAACACTTTTATAATAGAAATAGCCCGCGGATGTTCCAACAGATGCGGTTTTTGCCTTGCCTCATACTTAAATCTTCCCGCAAGATTCATTGAATATGAAGAAATTATTAACACAATCGATTTAGGGCTTGAAAATACCGATAAAATAGCACTTTTGGGCGCATTAATAAGTGCACACCCAAGATTTACGGAAATATGCGAATATATTTCAATTAAAGCCTCCGATAAAAAAATTGAAATGAGCGTTTCTTCCCTCAGAGCAGACTCGATAGCCCCGAATGTCGTTAAAACCCTTGTAAAATGCGGTCAAAAAAATACAACTATCGCTATTGAAGCAGGAAGTGAAAGGCTCAGGAAAGTAATTAATAAAAACCTGAGTGAAGAACAAATCCTTCAAACAGCAAAAACGGCAAGGCAAAACGGGCTTAAAGGTCTAAAAATATATGCAATGATAGGGTTACCGACAGAAACAAAAGAAGATTTGATTGAAACCGTTAATCTTGCCAAAAAACTTAAAGCCGAAAATAAAGGATTTGACCTGACTTTCAGTTTTAATTCTTTTGTGCCTAAACCCCATACGCCTTTTCAATGGTGCAAAAGAGATGATACAAAAACTCTTGAGAAAAAAATAAATTATCTTAAAAAAGAGTTTCACAAACTCGGCATAAAAGCCCGTTTTTCAAGCCCGAAATGGGATTACTGGCAAACGCTTTTATCCAGAGGCTCAAGAGATTTAACAGATTATCTGGTTAGAGTTTATGAACTGGGCGGCAACATCGGTGCGTTTAAATCTTCTTACAGAGAGTTTGTTAAGAAAAAATTATTGCCCGATAGTGATTTTTACGCTTTAAGAGAGTATAATTCAGAAGAAATTTTGCCATGGGATTTTATTCAAATTCCGCCAGGAAAAGATTTTCTTAAAAAAGAATACATCCGTTTATTAAAAAATTGACAAATAATCCCCTTGTTTTTATTTGAATTCAGGTGGGGGCTCTATTTCTCTTAACAAAAATTTACAAAAATTTGCTCATTAAAAAATCTGTTATTTGGTATTTTTAGTTTTTTATTTTTATCGTTTTTTAGTTCAAAAGTTAGAAACCTTTTTAAAGTGTTCTATTTTTAGAAAATTATTCAAAATTTGTCTTAATATAAACTTTACAAAAGGACTTTTTTAGGCAATTTTTAAAATTCAGCACTTTTAAAATAGGCATCAAACTGTTATCATTGTAGTGTGTATCGGTTTAAAATTTGAAAATGATAGAAAAAATTAACACTAATAGCATTAATAAAAAGATATCAACCCCAAGTAAAAACCCACAATTCGGGGGGCTTGGCGATGCGATATTAAGAGGAATACAGGTTTGCGAAACAAACCCCATGGTGAATGTTGCGGTACTGGATCTTTCAACAGACATTATTCCAAGAACGGCAAGAGAAACAAAAACAAATATTTTTGCAGGCTTTGAAGCCTTCAGAAGGGAGTCCTCGGGGCTTATTGTAAACTGCCTTTTACCTAGTTTTATTGTTTTGGGTATTGCAAAACTTTTTGAAAAAGTCACTATGGGCAACAAAACAAAAATGGGTTCTTGTTGGGCAAACGAAGAGACTATAAATACGGTTGCACATTATTGGGAAAATGCAAAAGGTGAAGGAACTTCAAAAGTAGAAGATACAATAAAAACCCTTTTAAAGGATATTCACGGAAAAGACGGTGAAGTTCTTAAGTCATTTAATGATGATTCTTTAGTTGAAAAAAGCGTAAAACTTTTGGCTCAAGCCGTAAACGAGAAAAATCCAAAAGCAGTTAAAAAGCTTATAAAAGAGGCTTTCGGGCACATTACAAATCAAACTCATATAAGTGAAAACATAAAAATAGGAAGCAAAGACGGAAAATATTTCAGTCAAAATCTTTCTTCTGTGATGCGTGATATTCCTAAAGTATTGCAAGAGTTGATTGAAAACCCCCAAGCCAAAGATCTCAGCTGGTTTAAAAACAGCGCAAGACGTTTGGTTAACACAAAAAGCGTGCTTGGATTGAGTATAATTATTCCGCTTGCAATTTCAATGCAGCCTTTAAACAGGTGGATTACTTCTAAAATATCCGGTAAAAAAGGTGCTCCGATATACAAAGACTTCAAAGAAGCCGAGCATAAAGAACTTACCGCAGAAGAAAAAATGAAACTCTTCAGTGGCAAAATTGCTTCGGTAGGTGCCATGATAGGTGTTGCGCTTCTTGCAATGCTTAAAAAGCCCAGTCTGCAGATGTTTCAGTTTAGCGGTCTTTTCCCTACAATGAATCAGGCAAGATTAATTTCAGCTTCTACTTTTTCAAGCAGAATTGCTTCTTCGGAAAATGAAGATGAGCTTAAGGAATCTACCGTAAGGGATATCGGTACTTTTTCAGGGCTTTACTTCCTTGGAGACTATGCTTCAAAAATAACAGCGACAATAATTGAAAAAACAAAAGGTATTAAGCTTTTGAATTATTTAAGTGACAAGCCCGATAAAAGCCAAGGTCTTATTAAAAAATTCTTACACTGGGCAAAAGATACAAAATTAAAGTCTTCACACGAAGTTTTGGAAGGCGCAAAAAATTACCGTGCAATATGCCAGCTTAGCAATATAGGTTTTTCTTTGTTGTTATTGGGAATATTCATTCCTTTTTATACCAGAGGAAAAACCGACAAAAAACATCGGGAGGATTTAAAAAAAGCCGGTGTTGATAATGCAACAATTAAAAAATATTACCCCAATTTTATGATGAATAGTGCAAACAAAGTCTCAAGCAAAAAAATATATAAAGCCTTTTTCACTTCTAATTAACAAAAAATCGATAGGAAAAAATTTGAAAGTACAAATCCCCCAAACACAATTTAATAATCAAAAACAAATCGGAAACGCTTATCGTCACCGAGATGTTTCATTTGGCGGGCCTGTGGACGGTGCTTTTCAGGTTTTCTGGAAATTTTTGGACACAAATAAAGCTTGGGGTGCAAATGCTGTAGATATAGGGGCTATGGTGCTTCCAAGAACGCTTGTTGATTTTACAAGAGGACCTGCAGCAGGTGCTGAAACAATGCGTCGCGAAATGTCAGGTACGACAAATCACACTTTAATAGGGACTTACGGACTTGTTGCAGCTTCGTTGTTAGGCTTTGGACTTAACAAGGCATTTCCAAATGTCGGTGTTAATAAGATGTTTATAAATAGCGATAACATTGATGTCATGGCAGAACTTTGGCACAAACATCACAACGAAGGCGGTCAAGGTATTGACGGTTACTTGAATGAACTTATAGACAGAATAAGAGGTTTTAATCCTGATAAAAAGAAAAGAGTCGGATGGACAAGCCTTGAAGAATCAAAGCAAGAAGTGGCAAAAACACTTAAGGAAGAACTTGAAAAAGGCAAATTAAGTAAAGAATCAAAGCAATATATTAAA
>DAOQAU010000007.1:0-757 GCA_035354275.1 Candidatus Gastranaerophilaceae bacterium | reverse complement strand
ATCTCTTATAATTCGTGATACAGGTGCAGAAAGTAAATTTACAATAGAGCATGGCTTGAAAGATTTAGATACAAAAGCTTTATCTTTGGATACTTTAATTGATGATATTTATAAATTTGCAAGAGCGGCAAAAAGCCCTAAAATTCTTGAAACATTTAAAACATCCTCTCTTGCAGATAATGTTTTTATAAAAAGATTAAAGGCACTTAATACAAAAACCGCACTATTAGGGCTTGGCATGGCTGTTTTTGTCGGAATATGCGTTCAGCCTTTCAATATGTATCTGACCAAAAAGAAAACCGGTAAAGGCGGTTTTGTCGGTGTTGAAGGAAGAGAGCCCGATAAATCTTTAGGTTTTAAAATTTTAAAAAGCGCAACTGCAATGGCATTTGCTTTAGGCACTTTAGCTACAATAGGAAAAAGCGGCAGCGATATTTTCAGAAAACTTCAATTTAAAGGTTTTACTCCTACAATAGAACAGTTTAAACTTGTCTATGGGCTTACCATAATGTCAAGATTATTTTCTGCCCGCGACAAAAATGAACTTAGAGAAGCTTCAATAAAAGACACTTTAGGCTTTTTAAACTGGCTTGTATTTGGCGGTTTTGTTACAAAACTTGCCGCAGCCGGTTTTGAAAAAATGTCAGGGCAAAAACTTATAAATTATAATAAAGTTTCAAACGGAAAAGGCTGGTTTAACTGGATTACAAGAGCAACAATAAAAACCCGTGATGAAATCTTGCACTCGGACCTTAAA
>DAOQAU010000006.1:0-59843 GCA_035354275.1 Candidatus Gastranaerophilaceae bacterium | reverse complement strand
AGATATTGCTTTTCCCGTCTGTCACAAGAACATCGGTAACAAGCTTTTCTGTGTTTACAAAAACTTCATCTTTGCCTGTTATTTTACTTTTAATCCGCTTTACAAGTTTTAAATTCTTTATAATGTGTCCCAGAGAGTAAAACGGATAAAGAAACAGGTATAACATCTCTTCCCTATTTAGTTTTGAATTAATTAAGCTTAGAGAAAAGCCCAAAATAAGCATTATAAATGAAAGCAAAACAACAGAAAAATCAACTATAAAATAATATTTAAAGGAATGTTTAAGCAAGTACAAATATATAAAAGTCAACAATAAAACATTAGGTGTCAAAAGAGAAAAAACATGTTCTATAAAAACAAAATTTTTGGTCCAAAGCTGTGTAAAACAATTTTTAAAAAGATTCAGCCTTGCACTGATAGAAGGAATCCTCAAATTAAAATCTTCAACACCGATATAAGTTTTTATATTCGGGTTAAACGAACAAGGCAAACCGACTTTAGATAAAAGCAGGCTATATTTAAGTTCCGAATTAATACTTTGAAAATCAACACAACCGATTTTTTCTATAATTTCCTGCCTCATAATCAAAATATCCGAATCGATTATTGATGCAAGTCCCAATATAGAACGGCTTTTTTGAATAAAATTAGTATAATACTTGTGAAAAGAAATCTTAACTTTATCTTTAAATGAAGGATATTCACTAACCAAAACAGTTGACCCGCTTACAACCGGCTCATCGGTTAATGATGCGTTTACGCTGCTTAAAAAATGTTCATCAATATAACGACTTGCATCAAGAAAAACGTATGCATTAAAATTTTGAACTGTTGAAAGTTTTTCAAGTAAAATTGAAATTGCCTGATCTTTTCCCACAGTGTCTTGGTCTGCAATATTAAAAACTTTTATAAAGCTTTCATTTATAAAAAGTTTTTCTGAATTATCAGAACAATTATCCAAAATCACATATACAGAAAATTTGTCAATCGGATAATCCTGAGATTTGAGCTGTTTAACAAGATTTTGAAGGGTAATTTCATTATTGTGAGAATAAACAATTACACAAAGCTCGCTTTGAGCGTTAATACCTGAGTATTTTTGCTGTATGGCAAATTTTTTATCGCTTAGATTTTTAATTGACGCCACAAAAAAGTAAACCGAATACACAGCAACATAAAAATAAAGTAAATTTAAAATCAATTCCATAACATCCTCAATAAAATTTTATTAAAAAGTCAAGATAATTTCCACAAAAAATTAAAAAATGTAATAATAATAAATATTTCTATATCAAATATAAAAAATTTATGAGATATTTATATAAGGTAAGGAGAAGATTTATGAATGATTTTGTTTATATGAACGGGCAATACGTAGAAAAAGAAAAAGCATGTATTCCTGTTATGACTCACGGATTTTTGTACGGAACATCAATTTTTGAAGGTATAAGAGCTTATTACAACGAAAAAGAAAACCAGCTTTATGCCTTCAGAGTGCCCGAGCATTTTGAAAGGCTTAATCAAAGTGCAAAAATTATGCACATGAAAGTCGAAAATAGTGTCCAAGAACTTTGTGAAATAACAAAAAAACTTTTAAACAAAAACGGATACAGGCAAAATATCTATATTCGTCCGACTCTTTATAAATCGGCACAGAGAATAGGAACATCTTTGCTTAATAATCCTGATTCACTGCTTATTTTCACCGTCCCTATGGAAGATTACATAGATACAACAAAAGGCTTAAAAGTTTGTGTTTCAAATTGGCGCAGAAACAGCGACAATGCACTTCCGCCAAGAGCCAAAATCGGCGGTGCTTATGCTAATGCCTCACTTATTTCAAGCGACTCAAAACTTGCAGGCTTTGACGATGCTATAGCACTTTCAGAAACCGGTGAAGTAACAGAAGGCTCTGCAATGAATCTGTTTTTGGTATTCGGCAAAAAACTTGTTACAACAAGCACTACTGATAATATTTTACAAGGAATAACCAGAAATACTGTTATACAAATAGCAAAAGAGGTTATGAAGCTTGAAATAGAAGAAAGAACAATCGACAGGACCGAACTTTACCTTGCCGACGAAGCTTTCTACTGCGGAACAGGTGCACAGGTAAGCCCTATCGTTTCTATTGATAACAGACAACTCGGAGACGGAAAAGTAGGAACAATTTCTTCTGAGCTGCAGAAACTCTATTTTGATGTTGTATGCGGAAAAGTAAAAGAATATAAAAAATGGTGTATGCCTATTTATGATTAGTTTTTTCGGACTATGTGTTCAAAATTTAATAACCAGCATAAAGTATTTGTTTTCAAAACAAATGCGCTTTTCAACCATGATTTCTCAAGCAGCTGCAATAAGCTACGATTCCCTGCCTATTTCAATAATAATTGTTTTTATTGCCGCCGCCGTAATAGCCATTCAAGTATCAAAACAATTTTTAATGTCAGGGGCTGAAACATACATCGGCGGGACTTTGACTATAGTTATCTTACGCGAAATTGCCCCCGGATTTGCGGCACTTGCCATAGGTGCGCGTGCAGGAACAGCTATTAGCGCAGAAATAGCAAATATGCAGGTTACATCTCAAGTTGATGCCATAAAAACCTTAAAAGTTGACCCTGTGGGATACTATTTCACTCCGAGATTAATTTCTGCGGGAATTACAGTTCCAATGGTAGTTTTGATTGCAGAATTAATCGGAATCGTAGGCGGAATGTTTGTGTGTTTTTTCACTATAAATCTTCACCCCAACAGATATATAAATTCTGTTTGGCTTTGGCTTCAAATGAGAGATGTTTATATCAGCCTTTTTAAAGCTTTTGTTTTTGGCATTTTAATCGCGCTTGTTTGCGCTACGCAAGGCTATACAACACAAGGCGGTGCTAAAGATGTAGGAATTTCAACAACACAAGCTGCAATAAAATCAACAATCTACATGTTGATTGCCGATTTTATGATAAATTTGGTTTTCTATCTTTAATTAGGGCGATTCGACACAAAAAACTAACACGTCACCCTGAACTCGTTTCAAGGTCTCAAGATTGTTCAATTATAAGATGCTGATACATCGTTCCGATACTCTCCCTTGTAATCCTCACTATGTTCGGAAACAAGAAGAGAAGACAAGTTCAGCATGACGTTTCTGCAATATTTGTGCCAACATGCCCTAAGTGGTTTCGTCGTCTGACATGTATCTGTAATCCAATAAACTTGATGAATCTGCTGCAGAAGCACTGTCATCGCCGTAAAATACTGACATATTACCCGCAGAACGATTTGTAAATTCTTCCATTTTCTTTTCTTTTGCACTTGTTACCTGATAAGAAGAAATTTCTGCCGAAGTAACTTTCCCGTCTTTGTTTGCATCAACTTGAGCAAAGTGTGATAAAACTTCAGATAAAGCTTCAGATGAAAGTCCGGTTGCGGTACCTAATTGAGTCAACTGCGCCTGCGTTAACCCCTGCGTAGAAAGCTGATTTGTAAAATTACTAAACTCAGATGAACTTAAAATTCCGTCTTTATCTTTATCCAGAGTGGAAAAATTTGTCTGCAAATATGAGGCAAAAGAAGGATTTATTGAATATCCGTTTGAAGTATTTGAATAAGACTTTGAAATACTGTCTAAAGTAACACCGTTAGGATTTGATTGCGCAAGTATAGAATAAGTATTTGTTAATCCGGCATAAATTCCTGTAAGCAAAGAATTTGCATTTAAATTTTTATAAGACATAATAAATCTCCTTTTTTTGTATTTTAAGGTTATTTTCATTAAAATCAACCATATATTTAGAGGAAATTATAAGCATTTCGGCTATATTGAATTGCCGATTAAGATAATTTTTATTTTCACAAAATGTGTGAAGATAATAAATGTAGAGATTTAGGAGAAAGTATATGCTAGTAACAATCACAAACAGATGTACCGGCTGCGGAGCATGCTCTGCAATTAACCCCGAAGTATTTGAAATCCGCAATAATTTTGCAACCGTAAACCCCGAATTTGTTGACGGCAACGAAGATGATTGCATTGACGCAGCACTTGCCTGCCCCGTGAATGCAATAAAAATAGATGAATACTAAATGTTTTAATCAAAAAAGAGCCCTTTGCTTTTGCAAAGGGCTCTTTTTATTATTTGTTTAATTTATTTATCTTAGCCTAAACCGAATTTAGGAGCTTCACTTTTTGCTGCCTCTGTTTCTGCTTTTTCAACTCCTTCGAGTTCACCGTTTACAGCTTTCAATTGTGATTCGATATTAGCCATTTCTAAACTTATTCTTGAATCCTCTGCGTTCAGATAAGGAAGTGATGCGTTAGACATTGATTCAAAAACATTGTTTGTAAGTTGTGTTGCCATCGCAATTTTAGTGTTTTGTTCCATTTGTGCTTGTTGTAACGCAGTCATTCTTGTATTATCTGTTTCGCTAAGTTCAGCTTTAACCTTTTCCCAAGCATCCAGATTATTATCACTGGAGCTCCATCCTAAATCAGTCAAGGCAGTTTGATGTTCTTTTAACCAAGCAGTTTTTTCTTTCTGATCCGTAAGACCGTTAAACGCTTCATAAAACTCATGCTTTTTACTGTTAGCATTAAAGTCTTCAAAAATAGAACTCATTTCTGAATTTTGTTGTTTTGCAAAAATGCTTTGCATTTGACCGGCTGTGAAAGCAGCGGCACTTTTTGCCTGAGAAATACCCTGCATTACCGAATTTATTTGTTCAGTAATCTCTTGCTTTTTCTGAGATAGCATTATGGATCTAAAGCTAAGGTCATTACTTTTTCTTCTAAGAAATAATTTTCTTACTGCAAATAATAAAAAGCCCATGTTTTTTTCCTCGTGTTGTTTACTCTCGTAAATATATAAAGTATATAACTTTTAATGAATTGCTTAAAGCACCTCATTTAACCAAAATATGTTACATTTCTTTACAAATACCTCTTATTTTTAAAGCACAAAAAAACAGGCTTAATCTCTTTATATATAGCCTTTATGAGTTTTACATTTTTTAATCGATAGATAACATGTTAAATAAATAATATATACAATATATAAAGTTTTTTCATAAACGTGCCGATAGAAAAATTTATATTTTAAAAATTATGCCTTCATTCAATATCTAAAAACGGAAAATATGTTCATTTTATTGTCTCCCTTTTAATTTAGAATAACAAAGTATGGAATAAACTTCAGGAATTGTGCTATGAATAACTGGGAAATTGATTTTACCGACCAAAACAATAAACCATTAACCCAAAGAGAAATTGAGGTTTTGGAACTTATCGTCAAGGGCAAAAGCAATACTGAGATAGCAAAAGAATTAATAGTCAGTGTTCACACCGCAAAAGCTCATGTTTGCTCAATATTGCAAAAGATGTCCGTTGATGACAGGGTTCAAGCTGCAGTAAAAGCCATCAGAGAAGGTTTGGTTTAAAAAATTTGTCCTTGAAAACAGATAATTTCTATGAGATTATCTGTTTATATATTGTTTTGAGGACAAAATGACAGAAATTAATTTAAAAATTAACGGCAAAGACATTGTGCTTAAAAACTCTTCTACGATAGAAGAGCTTATAAAAGAACGTCAAGTAAGCGGTAATATGTTTGTTGTGGAGCAAAATTTAACCATTGTTCCTAAGGAAATTTATTCTACAACACCTATAAAAGAAAATGACAGTATAGAAATTGTCGGATTTTTCGGTGGAGGATAAATAGTAAATAGTAAATAGTAAATAGTAAATGGTAAATAGTGAATGGTGAATAAAAATTCTAAAATATTAGTCGGGATGTCAGGCGGTGTAGATTCATCGGTTACGGCACTTTTATTAAAAGAGCAAGGACATGAAGTTATCGGTGTAACCATGTCGATTTGGAGCGGGGGTAAATATAAAGGGGATATTTCTTCAGATAATTCCTGTAAAAACGCCTGTTATAGCCCCAATGAAAAAGAAGATATTGAAGAGGCAAAAAAAATAGCTGACAAAATCGGAATTCCTTTTTACACTTTTGACTGTTCAAAAGAATATGAAAAAATTGTATTAGAAAATTTTAAACAAGAATATCTATCCGGAAGAACCCCCAATCCCTGTATAAGATGCAACAGCCTGATAAAATTTGACGTTCTGCCTTTTTTGGCAAAACGGGCCGGCTTAGAGTTCGATAAATTTGCAACGGGACACTACGCGCAAGTGGAATTTGATAAAAAAAATAAAAGATATATTATTAAAAAAGGAATAAATCCCAAAAAAGATCAAAGCTATTTCTTATATAAATTAAGGCAAGACCAGCTTGCAAACATAATTATGCCCTTAGGCTGCTATGAAAAAGACGAAATAAGAAAAATAGCAAAAAATAACGGACTAAAAGTCCACGACAAACCGGACAGTCAGGACTTTTACGATGGGGATTATAACGAATTACTTGAAGTAAAACCGAAAACAGGTAATATCGTCGATAAAAACGGCAAAATTTTGGGCAAACACCAAGGAATTTGGAATTTTACAATAGGGCAAAGAAAAGGAATCGGAATTGCTCACACGAGCCCTTTGTATGTAATTGAACTCAATAAAGAAAAAAATGAGGTTATAGTAGGAGAAATTGACAAAACATTTAAAAAATCTCTTTTAGCAGTTGATATAAATTGGGTATCAATCAATGAACTAAAAAACAAAACAAAAGCAACCGCAAAAGTACGCTCGGCGCAAATTCCTGTTGATGTGAAATTAATACCGCAAGGCAACAACATTTTAGTAGAATTTGATGAAATGCAAAAATCGCTTACCAAAGGTCAATCGGTAGTTTTTTATGACGGCGATGTACTGCTTGGCGGAGGTATTATTGACGAAGTATTCTGAAGATACAAATAATTCGCATTTACCCTCGCCCCTTGCGGGAGAGGGTAGAATTTCAATACGAGGTACGAGTATTAGAAATTCGGGTGAGGGGTATAATTTACAAACCGGTCAATTACAACGCTACAACCGCAACATAATAATCGAAAAAGTAGGACTAGAAGGTCAAAATAAACTTCTTCAATCAAAAGTTCTTATATGTGGAGCCGGCGGACTGGGCTCAACCGTAATTGCAAACCTTGCAAGCTTAGGCATCGGAAAAATCGGAATTGTTGACAATGATTTCCTTGAGCTTTCAAACTTAAACCGCCAATATATTCACAAATTCAATAATCTGGGTGGAATCAAAGTTGAAAGTGCAAAAAAATGGATTAATGAATTTAACCCTGAAATTGAAGTTAAAACATATCCGATAAGGCTTGATGAGAACAATTACAATGATATTGTAAGCGAGTATAATTTAATTATTGACTGCTTTGACAGTTTTCAATCAAAATTCCTTTTGAACAAAATTGCGGTTAAAACAGGAAAAATCTTAATACATGGTGGAGTAAGCGAATTTTACGGGCAAGCAACAACAATTGTCCCTCAAAAAACCGCCTGTCTGAACTGTATTTTGCCGCAAGAAGACTCTTTTGTCACTAAAGGAGTTTTAAGTCCAACAGTAAGCCTTATCGCCTCTATTCAGGCTATGGAAGCCGTTAAAATTATTCTAAACTTAGGAGAAAACCTTGAAAATAAACTTTTATCTTATGACGGATTAAATATGAAATTTAGAACAATAAATTTATCTAAAAATCCTGATTGCAAAATTTGTTCTTAAATTTTCTTAATATTTAGGCAAAAAAGAGCAAAAAATATTTTTACGCGCTTTTATATAGACACTTATTGAAAGGAGAAATACATGAACGTTACATTTAGAGCAAATGACTTACAAGCATTAATATCTCAACCGCAAAAATTCTCTCAAGATGGAGCAACAAGTACAAAACCTGTTGAAACAACACCAAACACAGAAGAAAAACCTAATAAACATGGCAGCACAGGAAAAGGTTTCTTTTGGGGTGCGATTGTAACACTCGCAGCAGCAATAATGATTGCAGGCAAAGGCAGCCCTGCAAAAGGTTTTAAATTGCTGTTAGGCGGCTTTGAAAAATTAGCGAAAAAAAGCATGGATGAATCCATTAAACTAAAAGATGAAGCAATCGCAGAATCCATTAAACTAAAAGACGAAGCAATCGCAGAAGCCAATAAACTAAAAGATGAAGCTGTTAAGGAATTAAATAAATTAAAAAATGTCGGTAAAAGATTCAGCAAAAAAGTGAAAGTTGAAAATAAAGATACAAAAAAATCAACATCATATATTGTGCAACAAAAAGCTAAAATGCGAGCAAAAAGAGCCGAAAAAGCAGCTAAAAGGAAATAGGATTATTTTTTCAATAAAAATATTTTAAATTCGCTCGGTTTTATAACATTAAAACTGAGCGAATTTGTTTTATGCCCAAGTTCTTTTTCCACAAAATCTTTTCCGTCAAACACAAA
The DNA here is from genome assembly GCA_035354275.1 of Candidatus Gastranaerophilaceae bacterium. Lineage (GTDB taxonomy): Bacteria > Cyanobacteriota > Vampirovibrionia > Gastranaerophilales > Gastranaerophilaceae > DAOQAU01. Next base: position 51,451 of record DAOQAU010000006.1, on the reverse strand, counting down.
TTCCGATTTAATAACATAATCACAAGGCAAAACAAGCGATTTATCAAAAACTTCCGTGCCTTCTCTCAATTCAATATGAGTACCGTCTTTTAAGTCTTTTACGGCTATTTTTTCTGTCTCGCAAAAATAATTTGCCACAATTAAAAAAGCATTTTTAACAGCTTCTTTGGATATAAGCCAGCAAACAAAACCGTCTTCATCCTGTCTTATAATCTGTGCTTCGCCTTCGAAAATCAGTTCCTGTGATTTGGAAAAACGGTTAATTGCATCGAATTTTGCAAAAAAATCATAATTTTTTTCACGTTTCATCGAAACTTCGGTACCTATAGCGCGCTCAATACCTTTTTGGGTAAAGGATTCATCCCCGTCAATATATAAAACCGGTCTTTGGGCATATTTACCGCCGGGTAAAAATTTATACTTAAACCACTTAAACAGCGCGCCGCTTTCACCTAATTGTCCCGGATATTGGTCAATTACCCTGAACTCGCCGTCCTGATTGTTATAAGTTTTCAGAATGGATAAATTTTCAATGCTGAAATTTTTTGTATTGTAAATGGCAAGGTTTTGATTATCTTCAATAATTTTTTCAGGGGTTTTTTCAGACTGCGAAATAATATCATTTCCCCAAAGCAAGTCAAAACACATATCTTCGTGATATTCTTTTAAATAATTATCCCAGAGCATATATTCTGCCATAGTGGCAAAATAAGGAACTTTTTGTTTCATAGCATGATTAAGCCTGCACAAAACTTCTTTAGGTGCTCTATAACTTATCGGAATATCATTTTTTTGTGAAACCTCATCAACAATGTGATCTATATGATCAACTCTAAATCCGTCAAAATTATAATCTTCCTGAAATTTTTTCATAAGATTAACAAAAAACTCAACAACAGGGACATTTAATTGACCGTTTTCCAAAAAAGTAAAGTAATAAGGAGTTTGGCAGTCAAGGTTGGCAAAATTTGAAACATCTTCTCCGTTAAAATCAAAGTGCAAAAACATCGGATAACTTCCGCAGTCGCTCATTCTGTCAAAAACAGGAACTCCAGCAGAACACCATGCACCGCCGGAAAGCGGCCATAAACCTTCTGCCATTAATCCTTTTATACAATCTGCCTGATTTGTAATTTCATGTTCATTAAAATTTTTTGAAGACTTTTGCTCATGTATGCCTGCAATTATTTCTTTTGCTCGCTTTTGTAGCTTAATCTGATTTTCTTTCATCGACATTTCCTGCGAAAACTGTTTTTTAAGTTCAATCAATTCGGCTTCAAATTCATCATAAATTCCCTGATAATGCTCGCTTAAATCACCCGCCCCGCTTTTTAGCGTTTGTTTACAGATATCTTTTATAACTTCAATATCTTCTTTATCGAATTTTTCTTCAAGTTTTTGGGCGACTAAATCAGCGGAATTTTCAAGTTTAGCAAGCAATTCGTTTATATCAAACCACCTTGCGATAAAAGGATTTGCCAAAACTAATTTTGAAAATCTGCCCGTCTGCGGAAGTACATCATAAATAACAGGATGCCCCGCAAGTTGCGCTAAAGTAATAAAAGTCTGCACCTGCGCTTTTGCATCTAATCCGAGTTCTATTTTTAATGTTTCATCTTCTAAATTCGGGCTCACGTCGGTACTTGTGGGCAGATAAGCACAGCCGAATTCTCTCGGGTGAAAAGGAATCAAATAAATTGTTGTAGGAAAAATTCCTTTCGAAATATTACCCGCAGGCAAAATCAAAAGCTGACGAAGCCAATCAATAAATTTCCCTGCATTATCATACTTATTGCCGTTTCCAAGCCCCGCAAGATTTACAAGCTTTATGTCATGACCTTCGCGTTTAATCCAGTTTGAATTTTTAATATCATTTCTTGAAAGCGGGCTTATTTTATCATTTTCAAAAGTAAATTCTCCGTTTTTAAATATTCCGTTAAGTCCCCATTTTACTTCAAGTGCGAATAAAACTTCCGCATCAGAAAGTTCTTCTAAAGCTTTTATATGGGGGTAAGGCAAGTATTGATATTTTTCCGTCAAATCAAGCAGAAAAGCTTTTCTGTCATCAGAAATCTCATCAAATTTATAAATTTCTTTTAATTTCAGATAAATTTGATTTAATTCGAAATCTTTTTTTATTATTTCCTTTTTAGCAAACAGAAACCCCAGCACATTAACCCCTTATATATTCATTACCTTTAGTATATCACCAATTTGAGATGATGTCTTTTTAACCTGTGAAGCCGAGTATTTAATGGCAGAATCAGGGTCTTTAAGCCCGTTTCCGGTCAAAATACACACAATTTTTGAACCTTCTTCAATCAACCCGAGTTTTTTTGCTTTTATGACTCCTGCCACAGATGCCGCACTTGCTGGCTCTGCAAGAATTCCTTCTGTTGACGCGATTAATTTGTATGCATAAATTATTTCATCATCTGTAACAAAATTTATTACCCCGCCGCTTTCATTGCGTGCATCTTCAGCCTGTTTCCAGCTTGCGGGATTTCCTATCCTTATTGCAGTTGCAATAGTTTCGGGTTTTAAAATTCTCTCGCCTTTTACTATAGACGCTGCTCCTTCGGCTTCAAATCCCATCATTTTGGGAGTTTTAGTTGTTTTTTTAAACTCAAAATACTCTTTGTAACCTTTCCAGTAAGCGGTTATGTTTCCTGCATTTCCGACAGGAATAAAATGATAATCGGGAGCATCATCCAAAGCTTCGCAAATTTCAAACGCTCCTGTCTTTTGACCTTCAATCCTATAAGGATTAACCGAATTTACAAGAGTTACAGGATATTTATCCGCAATTTGTATAACGACTTCAAGTGCTTCGTCAAAATTGCCTTTAATCGCTATGATTTCAGCCCCGTACATCATCGCCTGAGAAAGTTTACCCAAAGCAATGTAGCCGTCCGGGATTAAAACAAAAGTGCGCATTCCTGCTTTTGCCCCGTAAGCGGCGGCAGAAGCAGAAGTGTTTCCGGTTGAGGCGCAGATTATGGCATTTGAGCCGGCTTCTGCCGCCTTGGAAACTGCCATTGTCATGCCTCTGTCTTTGAAACTTCCCGTCGGGTTTGCTCCTTCAAATTTCAGATAAATCTCAGAATTAATTCCGATTTTTTTTGCAAGATTATCTGCTTTAATCAAAGGCGTATTGCCTTCGTTAAGGGTAATTACAGGAGTTTTATCACTTACAGGTAAATACTCTTTGTATTTGTCAATTAATCCTCTATAGTGATTTGACATTTACCCCTCCATAACTCTTATTAAACTGTTAATCTTATTGATACAAGTATCTTTTTCAAAAGCTTTAATCGCATTTTGCATGTCTTTTTCAAGGCATTTTTCGGTAATTACAATTATATTTGCGGTATTGTCGCTTTTTAAACCTTTTTGCAAGAGTGTAGAAATACTTATGTTATTTTTTGCAAAAACGCTTCCCATAGCGGCAATTACACCGAAATTATTCTTAACGTTGACAGACAGATAATATTTATTGTAAGTGTCCGAAATATTGAGCATATTAGCAGTTTCGTGGTGGTGGCATCTCATCATCGGCAATAAATAATCGGTTTTTCCTATTTCTGTTGCAATCGCAAGAACATCACCGACAACAGAACTTGCCGTTGGATATTCACCCGCACCGGGACCTGAAAGCATAATCTCGCCCACGGGATGACCCGTAATTTCAACCGCGTTTGTCACATAATCAATGTGTGCAAGGCTTTTTGATTTACCTACAAGCATCGGATGAACTCTTACATCTGCGTTTCCTTTTTCGTCAAGCTTTGCAAGTGCGATAAGTTTGATTTTATAGCCGAAATCATTTGCAAAAATCATATCTTCTGCCTGAATTTTGCTGATGCCTTCTCTGTAAATATTTTTTATGTTAATTCTTTTATTAAAAGCTATTGTGGCAAGCGTCGCAAGCTTATAAGCCGCATCGAAGCCTTCGACATCCCCTGTGGGGTCAGTTTCTGCATATCCGAGCTCCTGTGCCTCTTTTAAGACGCTCTCATAAGAAGCACCCTGAACATCCATTTTAGTTAAAATGTAATTTGTTGTTCCGTTTAATATTCCTGCGATTTTTGTAATTTTATTTCCCGCTAAAATTGTTTTAATCGGCATAATAATAGGAATTCCGCCAGCGATTGCCGCTTCATAGAGAACAACTTTGTTATGTTCTTCGGCAAAATTAAATAATTCTTCGCCGTGTTTGGCAAGCAGTTCTTTGTTCGCCGTTACAACGTGTTTCCCGTTTAAAATTGCTGTTTTAATCAAATCAAAAGCAGGTTCTATTCCGCCTACAACTTCAACAATAATGTCAATATCGGGATGTTTAACAACTTCATAAGGATTGTCGGTTAAAATGGCTTCATTTAATTTTGGAAGATTCCTTTGTTTTTTTAAATTTTTTACTGCAATTTTTACCACTTCAATATTTTCAAAATCAGACAGCGTCTTAAAAACACCCGAACCTACAGTTCCTAAACCAATCATACCAATTTTTATTTTTTTCATAAAAACCTCAATCTCTTTGTAATTCAATTAAAACACAAAACATTTGTCATATAAACTCTTGAAAAAAATTTTTTTACAGTTAGTATAAAAGAAAGGTTTAGGGAGTAATACATGTTTAACATAAATGTAACGGTTGTCAGAAAAATTGTAATATTTATTCTTGCAGTAATAGGTTTTGCCACAACTGTAAAGTTATCGGTGATATATTATGATTCAAACTTTAATCCTTATGCGCTTCCGAGTTTTTGTTCAATAAACCAATTTGTAGATTGCGACGGCGTTGCACAAACGGTTCATTCACAGTTTTTAGGAATTCCTCTTGCGCTTTGGGGGTTGCTGTTTTATATTTTTACGATTTTTCTACTTTTTGTAAACAAGCTGAAACACGTTAAATTTTTACATTTTTTAAAAGTTTTCAAACATCCGATGAGATACATCTGCGCTTTGGGGTTAATTTCTTTTTTAATTTCCATGATACTTGCAAGTATAAGCATTTTTGAAATCAAAAAAATATGCATACTGTGTGTTTTTACTTATTTTTTAAATCTTTTTATAGCATACGCAGCTGTCGGGAAAGCCGGTTTTTATCACAGTTTTAAAATCAGTACGGTTGATTTTATTCATGCTTTAAGAATAAAAAAATATTTAATCAGCTTTATTGTTCTGGCATTAATTGCAGGCGGAGTTCTTGCCTATACCGCTACAAGTTATGTTTTAGCCCCGCAGGTTAAAAGGTATAAATCCATAAAATCATTTGCGGATATGAAAACCAATCCGTTTAAGTCAGGCGGAAACACCTTAGGCGATAAAAACGCAAAAATTATCATAGATGTTTACACAGATTACCGCTGTCCCATTTGCTACACATTCAATATTATGGTTTACAGAATGGCAAAAGAATTAGGTAATATAAAATTTATTCATCACAACCTGCCGCTTGATGAAGAGTGTAACCATTATGTAAGACAAGAGTTCCACGAAGGTGCATGTATGCTTGCTAAATATTCCGTAGCCGCACAAAATCAAGGACATTTATGGGACTTCAATTCGGAGCTTTTTGAAAAACAGCCCAAAACCGAAGACGACATTCTAAAACTTGCAAAATCATTGGGCTATGACACTATAAGATTAAGACAAGACGCTAATTCAAAAGACACCTCGGACAGAATTCAAAAAGACATAGAAAATTCAATTGATTTAGGAATAATCGGAACACCCACAATGGTTATGAACGGCAAAATTATGCCCGGAATAAAACCATATTACGAATTTAAAGAAATGCTTATAAAGGCAGGCGCGGTTGAAAAAAGATAATAAAATCTTGCTGCACAGCTGTTGTGCAATTTGTTCGGCATACCCTATTTCACACTTAAGAGAACTCGGATATGAACCTGTTGTATACTTTTTCAACCCCAATATTTTTCCCGAATGCGAATTTAACAAAAGACTCGGTGCGCAAAAGGAACTTTGTAAAAATTTAAACTGCGAGTTAATTATTGAAAGCTATGAACCAAAATACCACGAAATTATTTCATTCGGATTGGAAGATGAGCCCGAAAAGGGCAAAAGATGCGCAAAATGCTTTGAAATGAGGCTCACACAAAGCGCCAAAAAAGCAAAAGAACTCGGCATAAAAAGCTTTACAACAACGATAGTTATAAGCCCTCATAAAAGCTTTGAACTCATTTCCAAACTCGGAAAGACAATTTCCAACAAATATGGTATAAATTATTTGGACATTGATTTTAAGAAAAATGACGGCTTTTTAAAGTCTAACCAAAAAGCAAAAGAATTAGGACTTTACAGACAAAATTACTGCGGCTGTAAATACAGTATGGGAGCAAAAAATGGAGTGTAAAAAAGAAGAAAATAAAATTAACTGCACATGCACTTATTCCTGTTCAAAAAAAGGTATATGCTGCGATTGTGTTGCCTATCACAGACAAAACGGAGAAATTCCCGGCTGTTTTTTCCCCGCAAGCGCAGAAAAGACTTATGACCGTTCGATAGCAAATTTTATAAGGTCATATCAAAGATGAAAAAAGACTTTTCACTAAAATATAAAAACGACAAAAATATTTCACCTGTTGAAATTTTCAAGAAAAACCTTCTTGAACTTGAAATTCTATGCAAACAGGCAAATAAGGAAAACTTTCAGATAGTTCTTCACTCGCCTGATAAAATTTTCGAGCCTCAAAATGTTTATGAATTATCCGTCTTGCTTGCCGAAGACATGGTTAAAAAATTTAGCAATAAAAACGAAATCGTGAGATAAAAAATCAATAAGAATTGTAAATTATTCATTACAAAATAACAAAAAAAATTAAAAGCACGTTTTAAAACAATGGTAAATTAAATCAAGGTAATAAACTATTGGCTATGCTTGTTAACACTATCAATTTGACGAAACAAACAAACAAACAAACAAACAAACGACGTTTGGTAAAAATCAAAAAAAATCAGACAATGATGACGAAAAAATCGGACATATCATGTGTCCTGTTCATGATAAATACGCTAATTATTTAAGAAACCACTTATTTGATTATTTAGCTTCATCAAATTATCAATATTATCAAGAGGGCAGAAAGTCTGAATATGAACAGGAAGAATATCTAAAAAACATAGAAAAATTAACTTCTAGCATCCAACACAATATAAAATCATTTGGTAAATTGAAAAACAACGGTTACAGAGGCTCAATAATTGATTCGATGAAGAATTTAGAAACACTTAAAAAACTGGGAGTAAAAACTGCAATATCATTATATCCTTTATATGATTATGAAGGTGAAGATAAGTGTAAAAAAGAAGGTATAGAATATTTTTACATTGAAATGCCTCCTGATTTTAACAATATTGACTCTGGTTATTGCAAAAAGTTTGTTAAATTTTCTGAACTTACAAAACAAGGCAATTTTATTTTAGGTTGCGAATTCGGCACATATAAAACTAATTTTGCAATGACAGCATATAAAATTTTAAATCCTCATAATCCTCTCTTAACACATTATGATCAAGATTATGAAATTAATTATACGGATTGGATAAACATTGTAGATATATATGAAACATTATCTGCTGATGACAAAAAGGAATTAGGATATACCTCTGAAGTAGAAGAAGAAATTATAAAATCTTTTGAGTTAAGAGGCATATATTAAACAAAATTTTATCTTAACAAATAGCCAAAAGTTGTTTTTTTTAATATAATTTAGCTATGAGCAGTCAAATTGTATCATACTTTAAAAAATCGGCGACATATCAGCTATACAGACTTTTTACAAAGCAGGTTGACGACTTTTTTACGACATTGGGGGAAATCAGCATAAAAGCAATTTCCACTTTTTCGTACATTATGAAGCTTGAAATCGACAAAAACGAAGTTATCGCACAATCAGCCCGCTTTGGTGTAAGTTCACTTCCGATAACCCTTTCGATAGTAGGAATGTCTGCAATAATCGTTGCAATGCAGGTGGCAGGAGAAATGGTTAAGCAGGGGGCAGGAAATTATGTAGGAATGCTTGTAACTATGCTTATCGTGCGCGAAGACGGCGTTATAATGTCGGGATTTGCCATAATTTCAATGATAGGCTCATCGCTTGCCGCCGAGATTGCAACAATGAGAGTTACAGAACAAATCGATGCCATGAAATCCCTGAAAGTTGACCCGATACGCTATCTTTTTGTCCCAAGAGTAGTGGCAGGACTTTTGATGATGCCGCTTGTTGTAATCGTCGCCTCAGTTGTGGGGGTTTTGGGCGGAGCGGTGGCTTCAAATTTGGCAGGGGGGCTCAATTACAGAGCTTATTTTGATTCTGTTTGGTACGGACTCTATATGAAAGACATTCACGTTTGCCTTGCAAAAGCGGTAACTTTCGGCGGCACTATTGCGCTTATAAGCTGCACTTGCGGGTATAATGCAAAAGGCGGAGCAAAAGGAGTCGGTATTGCAACAACTAAAGCAGTCGTCTGGTCATTTGTCGCAATAGTAATCTGGGACTTGCTGTTTGCATTGGCATTCTTTTTTTAAAGGGAATATGTAATACAATAAAGGATAAAACATGAGTATAAAAGTTAAAAAATTAATCAAAATTTTCGGGAATAAAACGGTAATTGACAATGTTTCGTTTGAAGTTGCAGACGGCGAAGTCCTTGCTATCGTTGGCTTTAGCGGTTCGGGAAAAAGTACGATTCTAAAGCTTATCTGTGAACTTTTAAAACCCGACAGCGGAGAAATTGAAACATCAATGGGTGATGTTGCTATGGTTTTTCAATATTCGGCATTGTTTGACTCCCTAAACGTATTCAACAACATTGCTTTTGCGCTCAAAGAAAGAAAAGAATTCAGAAAAAAATTCTCCCAGAGAGGACTTGAAGAAATCGTTGCCCAAAAACTTAAAATGGTCGGGCTTGAAGGAATTGAAAAAAAGTATCCGTCGGAACTTTCGGGCGGTATGCAAAAACGTGTAAGCTTTGCGCGAGCCATAGTTACCGAGCCGCAAACAATTTTATATGACGAGCCGACTTCAGGCTTAGACCCGATTTCATCGACGTTAATTGAAGATTACATCGTAAGGCTCAAAGAAGAAACCCATGCATCATCGATTGTGGTAACTCACCAGATGTCTACAATTCAGCGTACGGCTGACAGAATCATAATGCTTTATAACGGCAAAATAGTATATGAAGGCACACCTAAAGATATGTTAACTTCAGATAATGATTACGCAAGGCAATTCGTATCGGCATCTTTGGAAGGACCTATGCAAATGTTGGCAGAATAAGTTTTTTTTGATACAATGGAACAGGAAGAGGTAATATGAGATTTTCATCATCGTTTAAAGTAGGAATTTTGGCATTAATAGCCCTTTTCATTTTGTTATTCACGATTTTATGGGTTAAAGGCCGTTCTTTTTCATCTGCTGCAAGGATGGAAATCGTGTTTAAAGACGTAAACGGAATGAGACCGGGTTCAGGAGTTCAAATGATGGGCTTAAGAGTCGGCCAAGTCGAAGAAATTATTCCCTTCATTGACGGTGAAAACAGCTTTGTTAAAATGAAATTCGTTATTACAGAACCCGGAATTTCCATTCCGAAAGCTTCTGTATTTTCAATTCAGCAGTCAGGACTTATCGGTGAACAGTTCTTGGAAATCACACCTCCTAAAACAAGGACAACTTATTTTTCCGTCTATGGCGGCTCTGATTTGCTTTACAAAAATGACCCTGTTCAGATTAAACTCGATAACAAATATTATGACGTAGGTAAGGTTAAAGATACTCAAATTCTTTCTGCCAAAATGGTTCCGGCGATTATGCAGGAAAAAATTAAAACCCCTTACGCTTACAAAATTGACTACGTAATAACACTTCCGGGGCTTATTATGCCAGATTACATGCTCGGCAGTATGATAAAAGACAAAGGTGTAAACAAACTTCGCTTACAAATGATTGACAACACTGTTTTGCCTTATCCGCATCAAAGCTCTCCTTACACTGTTGTTGAACCTATGAGAATTGCCGATTTTATGGACTTGCAATATAAAGCCGCAGAATCTCTCACGGAAACAAATATTAAAATAAACGAACTGCTTTCCGATAACGTTATTGCCGATTTAAAACAAACAGTGTCAAATATCAACGCGCTTACCGCACAGGCAACGACCACAATAGCCAAGGCCGAGAAACTTGTTGATGCTTCAAAAGAAGACTTAGACTCAATGGTCGCTATGGCAAATAAAGTAAGCACCAGCTTTATTAAACTTGCGGATAACATTAATGGCGTAGTTGGAGATGAAAACTTCAAGCCTACTCTTATATCAACAGCAAAATCAATTGATAAACTATCACAAAATTTAAACAAAATTCTTGATAACACAGACGCCAAACAACTCGGCGCAGATTTACAATCGATTGCCAATAACCTTAACGACATAAGCACTTTTGTCTCAACAATGACAAAAGACGAAAAGCTTAAAAAACAACTTTCCGATACTATTTTAAAAGTTAATACAGCAATGACTGATATTTCAAGCGCAATGGAACTTGTTAATTCAATGACACCTGAAAATAAACGCAAAATCGAACAAATTATGGAAGATACATCTGCGACAACCCATAATTTAAGAAAATTTAGCGATAAATTAAACAAAAGATTTTTACTCTTTAGATTGATGTTCTAAATTTAAGATAAAGGTAATCAAAAATATCATTACCCTCGCCCCCTTGCGGGAGAGGGCAGGGTGAGGGGTAAAACATTAATGGGCTTAAAAACTTATATAACTAAAATCCACTACAACAAACAGGCAAAAGGGCTGTTTTTCAGCCTTCTAAAATTCTTTTCTCTGTTTTACGGCTTTGCAAGCAGACTGAAAAACAGCCTGTACGAAAAAGATAAATTAAAGCCTAAAAAAGTTGACGCTTATGTTATTTCAGTAGGAAATTTAACCACAGGCGGCGTGGGAAAGACTCCTGTTGTTGCCCAAATTGCCGATTATTTGATTGAAAAAGGCGAAAAAGTTGCAATATTATCAAGAGGCTACGGCGGAAAATTATCGGGAGTAAATGTTATTTCAGACGGTGAAAATATTTACTACAGCGCAAGAAAAGCCGGAGACGAACCTCATTGGCTTGCGCAAAATACAAAAGCAATAGTCATCACAGCAAAAAATAGATATAAAGGCGCAAAATTTGCAATAGACAAATTTTGCGCCACAAAAATAATTCTTGATGACGGATTTCAGCATAGAAAACTTCATCGGGATTTAGATATTGTTCTGGTTGACAGCGAAATGGGATTCGGCAACGAAAACCTACTTCCCGCAGGTCCGCTGAGGGAGGGAACAGAAGCCTTTGAAAGAATCGACAGGCTTGTTATTGTAAGTAAAAACATTGACCATACAAGGGCAGAAAAATTTGCACGCATTTTGGAGAAAAAATTGAATAAACCGACTTCTCTTTGTTACAGCGAACCTGATTTTGCTTACAATATTTTTGAACCGAACGAGAAACTTGAAAACGGTGATAGAATTGTTGCTTTCAGCGCGATAGGACAGCCTCAGCAGTTTTATAATTTTTTGAAAAATTTTGACGTTGTAAATACCTTTAACTTTGACGATCACCATAAATATTCCAAAAATGATGTTCAAAAAATGCAAAAAAAATGCATCGATATGAATATCAATAAACTTGTCACCACCGAAAAAGATGCGACAAAGCTTGACCAATCAATGTTTTATCTTAAAGTTTTCGCGCTAAAATTGAAAACAAATTTGGATGTGGAAAAACTGATTAATGGAAATTGATAAAATAGTAGAAACTTTAAAAAAAGCAAAACAGCCCCAAAGCGAGTTTGTAAAACTTATGGACAGTTTTAACAATCCGTTTTTGGTACTAATTTCTTGTATTTTAAGCTTAAGAACAAACGACAGAACGACTTACCCTGCGACTTTGAGAATGTTAGAACTGGGGCGAACGCCTGCGGCGTTCGCCCACATAAGCCCTGAAGTATTAAGAAAAGCGATTTATCCTGTCGGGTTTTACAAGAATAAAGCAGAACAAATTATTGAATTATCAAAAATTTTAGTCGAAAAATACAATTCAAAAGTCCCCGATACCATTGAAGAACTTATTAAATTCAAAGGAGTCGGCAGAAAAACCGCCAATCTTGTTTTGGCAAAGGGTTTTAACAAGCCTGCAATATGTGTTGATGTTCACGTTCACAGAATTTTTAACCGCTTAGGATATTTTAAAACTAAAACCCCCGAAGAAACAGAATTTGCGCTAAGGAAAAAGCTTCCCGAAAAATATTGGATAGAAATAAACACCCTTATGGTAACCCACGGGCAGAATGTTTGTAAGCCGATTAATCCGAAATGCGACCAATGCCCGATTGAAAAATACTGTCCGAAATTAATTTAAAGCAGAAATATCTTTTTGGATTTGTGCTTTCAGCTCATCCAAAGAGCCAAACTTTTTTTCGTCGCGGATTTTTTTCAAAAAATGTACCCGAATTTTTTCACCGTAAATCTCCTTATCAAAATCCAGGATATGAACTTCCAATATTGGGTGAATAGTATTATCAACGGTTGGTCTTAAGCCAAAATTAGCAATCCCCTTATACATTTTACTTTCATAATCAACATTAACACAATAAACCCCGAAAGCAGGCTCTAACATATCTTTTGGATAAACCAGATTAGCCGTTTTGAACCCGATAGTTCCGCCAATTTGACGACCTTTAATAACTGTTTCTTCAATAGAATACTCAAATCCAAGCATTGAATTAACAAGCTCGATGTTACCAATGGCTATGTTTTCTCTGATTCTTGTACTGCTGATAACCTCATTGTTAAAAAGCACAGGCGGAACTTCAATATATTTATAAGCAAATGATTCCTGCATTTTGGCAAGAAATTTAACATTTCCGGATTTTTCCGCTCCAAAAAAGTGGTTAAAACCCGTTGAAATGGCACAGGGCTCAAAATAATTTATTATAATTTCCTTTAAGTAATCAGAAGCACTCATAAGAGCTAAATGCTCATCAAAATCAAGGCAATAAACATAATCGACCCCAAGTTTTTCAAAAAGTAAAAATTTGTCTGATATTTTTGTAATGTATTTTGGCTTAATATGATTAAAAAAACAGCAAGGATGATTTTTAAAAGTAATTATAGCAGACTTCTTGTCATTTTCCTTTGCATAAGACACGGCACTTTCAATTACGGCTTGATGACCGAGGTGAACCCCGTCAAAAAAACCAAAAGCCAATGACAGCCCTTTATTTTCATTTAATTCATTAAATATTTTCATAATTTTATGCAATTTTAAGAGTATAACCGAGTTTTGCAAGAATTTTTATAACCGTTTTAAGCTGAGGTTTCTTTTTTCCTTTGAATAAGTCGTATAAATTGGTTCTGTCAATTTCAGCCTCTTTTGCAAATTGTCTTACAGACATTCTTGCTTTGATAACTCTTTCAAGCGATCTGAAAAACATATTAAAATTACCGCCACTAACGTATTCCATGAAGCTATCATTAAGAAAATCTCTTGCAAATTCTTCATCTTGAAGTTGTCTTATTAATACTTCTTCCCACGATATTGAATTTTTAAACTTACGTTCCATAATTTTGTTTCCTCCAAATTTTAAGGTAATCTTTAGCCTTTTGTACATCCTTACTTTGAGTAGATTTATCACCGCCGCAAAGCAAAAGAATTATTATATTGTTTGTTTCATGAAAATAAATTCTGTAACCTGAACCGAATTGAAATCTTAGTTCTTTAATTTCATTATCAATTGCTTTGCAATCACCATAATAATCATCCTCTTCTAGCCTGGCAAGTCTTTGGGCAATTCGTCTTTTGACTGTATTGTCTAATTTACAAAGCCAATCTTCAAAAGGAACTTTGCAATTATTCAATTCAAAAGTTATAATTTCTTTCATTAAGATAGTGTAGCTTAAAACCAACCAAAAGTCAATCACTAACTTTTGTAAATACGAATTTAAAATAGCTAAAAGCTAGTCATAACACCAAATATTCAGTAAGTCAAGCATTGCCTGACTTTACCTTTGTCAAGCGGTGCTTGACCTACTACTGTAAAATGGCAAGAACATAGACTTGGATTCAGTCCATCGAAAACAAACAATATGAAATAAATAGCGGGATTTTTCTTTCAGAAAAATCCCGCTATTTATTGACTTGTTTTGTCGGCATAGCAATGCCGACCTACTTTTAATGCTTTACAACCGTACTTTTTAAATGCAATTCACGAAGCTGCATGATTGAAGCATCTGTCGGAGCATCCGTCATAAGACATTTTGCGGTAGAATTTTTAGGAAATGCAATTACATCTCTGATTGAAGTCGTTCCCGCAAGAAGTGCAACAAGCCTGTCCAAACCGATTGCAAGACCTGCATGAGGCGGCGTTCCGTACTTAAAAGCATTTACCATAAAGCTGAATTTTTGTTTAACTTCTTCTTCTGTAAAGCCTAGAGCCTTAAAGACTCTTTCCTGTAATTCGCCCGAATGAATTCTAACGCTGCCTCCACCGAGTTCTGTTCCGTTATAGACAATGTCATAGGCGATTGAACGGCAATTAGCAGGGTCTGATTCCATTTTGTCAATGTCTTCAGGGTTTGGTGCCGTAAACGGATGGTGAACAGAAACATACCTTTGATGTTCTTCCGAGTATTCAAACATTGGAAAATCAACAACCCAAAGCAAATTGTGCTGATTCTCATCAATCATTTCAAGTTTTTTACCGAAATAAAGTCTGAATCTTCCCAAAACATCAAAAACAATTTTCGGCTTATCTGCTACAAAGAAAACAATATCGCCTCTTTGCGCGTCTGCTCTTTTTTGAATGTCTGCAATCTGGTCTTCGGTTAAAAACTTGAATACGGGCGATTTGACCTCGCCGTCTTCCATGTAAGTTACCCACGCAAGTCCTTTTGCACCGAAAGAAATTGCAAGATTTCTGATATCATCCATATCTTTTCTTGAATAATTTGCAATGCCCGGGATTTTTATCGCGCGAACCGTACCGCCGCCTGCAATAACTCCTTTGAACGCTTCAAAAGTAGAAGCTTCCATAATATCTGTCACATCAAAAAGTTCTAATCCAAAGCGTGTGTCGGGCCTGTCCGAACCGAAACGTTCTACTGCTTCCTTGTATGTCATCTGAATGAAAGGAGGCTTAATTTCAACTCCTGCAGCTTTAAACGCATCAACCAAAATTCCTTCTACAACATTAATTATATCCTGCTGTTCTACAAAAGACATTTCTAAGTCTATCTGAGTGAATTCAGGCTGTCTGTCTGCCCTTAAATCTTCATCCCTGAAACATTTTGCTATCTGGTAATATTTTTCAACCCCGCCCACCATTAAAAGCTGTTTAAAAATTTGAGGCGATTGCGGAAGTGCGTAAAATTTTCCCTCATGCACTCTTGAAGGAACCAAGTAATCTCTTGCACCTTCAGGTGTCGTATTAATTAAAATCGGAGTTTCTATTTCAAGAAAATCCTGTCCGTTCAAATAATTTCTTGTCGCGGTAACGATTTTGTGGCGCAAAATTAAATTATTAAGCGTTTGCTCGCGTCTTATGTCAAGATAGCGGTATTTAAGCCTTACATCTTCGGATACATTCTCATCATCAAGCATAAAAGGTAAAACTTTTGCCTCAGAGAGCACCTCAACAAACGTCGGATACATCTCAACCTGACCGGTTGCATATTTTTCATTATAAGTTTCTTCAGGGCGTCTTGTAATTTTACCTTTAACAGTCAAAACCGTTTCTGTTTTTAAATGTTCAAAAACTTTGTGCACCTGCGGATTAACCTGAGGATCTGCAACAACCTGAAAAAAGCCGCTTCTGTCTCTTAATTCAACGAAAATAATTCCGCCCAAATCCCTAATACAAGCAGCCCACCCTGACAAGGTAATTTCTTCGTCAATATTTTTTAAGTTTAATTCACCGCAGTTTTTAGTTTTATATTTTGTAATCATTTTTCTCTTTCTAAATCAATCTCGTTGGGCTAGAAAGCCCAACCTACTTACTTTCTATGTTAAACATTGTCATCCCGCACTAGTTGCGGGATCTGTTTATTTTGGTATTATGAGATACCTACTTGATTTAGTTTAACAAAAACAAAAAAAAATGTGAAGAATACTGATTTACTTTGAAATACTCATTAAAATCGTATCCGTAGCTTCAATCTGCGCAAGCGATTTTTCGTAAAACTTATTTAAAAATCCAATGTTTAAATACCACATTTTTTTGTGTCCGCCGGGCTTTTTGAAAATCTGCCAGCCTAAATGGTTTGCAAATCCGTATCTTTGAACATGTTTAATGTAATTAATATTAAATTCGGCTTTTTGTGCAAGATTCATAAGATTTTTTGCATTAAATAAAAATAAATGACAGCTCCAATAAGTAAAATTCATAAACGCATTGTTTTTGTAAACAGTCAAAAGCGCGTCGTTTGAATTTGGCACTTCTATTATAATTTTACCGCCCTCATTGAGTTTTTCAGATAACTTTTCAAGCAGAACAATCGGGTTTTTTATGTGTTCAAGTACATGAAAAACCGTAATATAATCAAATTTTTCACTAACTTGGTCAATACTTTCATAAACTTCTAAATTTTGAGAGTTATAATATTCCTGCATTGATTTTTGAAGTTCGACCCCGACAGCTTTTCGGGCGGATTTTTGAGCGAAGCTCAAAAATCCGCCGTTACCGCAACCAAAATCCAGAACTTTTTTCCCTTTAATCTCGTTTTTCAAAAGGCGAAAACGTCTTTTATCATCGTCTTTTGTCGCATTAAGCCATTTTTGGACATCAGGACTTCCGCCATGCATACCGTCGTTTTCATAGAATTTATCATTAATGTGATCGAAAGAAGAAAGCACAACAAGCGAACAGTTCTTGCATTCAAGCACTTTTAAGTCGGGATTATCCCTGACATTCCCTTCACGCTTTTCAAAATCTTTATTTCCGCACAGGTAACAAACTTTTTCTTCAATCATGACAGTATTTTAAAGCAAAGGAAAGCGGATTTCAACCTAAATTGTCTTCATGCTATCATTAAAATTATGGAAATAACATGTAAAACACTAGAAGATACGGAAAAATTAGCCCAAAAGTTTGCGCTTGCCGTTAAAGACAAAGGTGCTTTTGTAAGCCTTTACGGTCAAATCGGAGCAGGCAAAACCGCTTTTGTAAAACTTGTCGCAAAAGCACTTAATGTCAAAGAAAGAGTGACCAGCCCCAGTTTTGTAATTTTAAATGAATATAAAAGCGGCAAACTTCCGATTTATCACTTCGATTTATACAGACTGGAAAACGAAGGCGTAAAAACCATTTTGGATGAATTACGTGAATATTCAGAAGGAAAGATTTTAACTTTTGTCGAATGGGCAGAATTTTCACAAGACGAAATCCCATTTAATCATATAAAAATTAACGTTGAATATGTAGATAATTGTAACTTAAATTCATGTCAACTCATTCCCCCTCGCCCCTTGCGGGAGAGGGTTGGGGTGAGGGGTACCGTAAGCAGAAATTCGAGTGAGGGATATAAACATGACGCTAGAAAATACTCATTTGAAGCTTTCGGACAAGAAAATATAAAAATTATTGAGGGCTTAAAATGAATATACTGGCTTTTGATACATGCTTGGATAAAATGTATATCGGGGGGCGTGTTAAGGATAAAATTATTCCCTCAAAAATTGTTGAAACAACCGAAAAACATTATCATTCGGCTTTTTTAATCTCTACAATTAAAAAGTTTTTAAAAGAAAATAACTTAACTCCAAAGGATATTGATGTAATCGTAACAAATATCGGACCCGGAAGCTTTACGGGCATAAGAGCCTGCACGACAGTTGCCAGAATTTATGCCCAACAATTAAATAAAAAAGCAGTGGGTGTTTCATCTTTAGAAATTTTGTCAAGAATAAATTCCCAAACCTCGCCCCTTGCGGGAGAGGGGGTAAATGATTTGACATCCGTCACTTTTCCCTCGCCCCTTGCGGGAGAGGGCGAATTTCAACACGAGCCTGCGAGTGTCAGAAATTCGGGTGAGGGGTATAAAATCGCACATAGAAACTATGCCCCATACATAAAAGAATTTGCTAGAAAAATGAGAAAAAATGCAACACCACAAGAAACAAAATTATGGTCAATTTTAAGAAATAATAAACTTGGTTTTAAATTCAGAAGACAATTTTCTATTAATAATAAATATATTGCTGATTTTGTTTGTTTAGAAAAACGGATGATTATTGAAATTGACGGAGGACAACATAATGGCTCATTTTCTGATATTGAAAGAACATTTTATATAGAAAACGAAGATTTTAGAATAATAAGATTTTGGAATAATGAAATCAATGAAAACATTGAAGGCTGTTTTGAATTCTTACATAATGAACTTAATACCCCTCACCCCTACCCTCTTGCCTTACAATACCCCTCACCCCAGCCCTCTCCCGCAAGGGGCGAGGGAGAACAATTATTTTTACAATCCTTACCGCAAGGGGAGAGGGAGAGCGATTATTTTTACAATTCTCAGCGCAAGGGGCGAGGGAATAAACCTACCCTCGTTGCGCTTGATGCCAGAAAAGAAACGGCTTATGTTGCGATATATGATAATAAAAAGGAAATTTTACCTCCTCAGGCTATGTTTCTTGAAGATTTAAAAGAAATGATTAAAAAAGAAGAATATTTTGTGATTACCGACGACAAACTTCAAAACGTTTTGGGCGGAATTTCTTATCAAAAAGATGACTATGATTTGGGCAGATTTTTAACAGAAATTGCTCAGGAAAAATTAAATACTGATTTTGACACCGATTGGAAAAAGCTTTTACCGCTATATATTCAACCCCCTGCGGTGCACAAATAAAACGCAGTCATCCTGAAAGGGCAGCACATTCATCATTCTGAGGCGGATTTTGGCAAGAATGAGGACGAAGCCCGAAGAATCCCTTTTTACATCATTGCGGGGGTAAATATGCTTTAACCCTTTGCTAAAGCCACTCACGTCATTGCGAGATGAGGCTTATCGGCTTTGACGACTATTTGCCCACCGAAGCAATCTATCCTCTATTAATAAAATTTAAAATACGAATCCATACGAAAGTATAATTTAAAAAGACAAGTCAACTAAGATTTATTTATCAATGTAACAACTTGTTAACATTATAATAAAAACTCTAAAGTATTATTCTAATGTTACCGAATATATTTATTAAGCATTACAGTTACCCCGAAATTATTCATTAGAAAGGATGGAGTGTCAAGCCCTTCAATGTTTTAAAACAAAAGAGCAAAAATTAATATAGAGGTTACAAACCTTACAAAAGAGGCTCTTGTTTGTCTTCACAAAATATTTGAAACACTCGAAATTGATAGTATATACTACTTTCAATATTGACAGTCCCCAAAAAAAAGTTTAAAATGTGAGTATTAAAAATGCTTAAAAAAACTTAGAATTAAGAAAGGAGTTTTTTATGACAGATGTTAGGATGCAAGGTTTTAAAGGAATTGATCCAAACGCTCAAGGACCAAAGAAAAAAGATGAAGCTGAAAAGAAAGAAACAGCGCCACAGGTAGCACCTGAAAGAGCAAAAGTTGACCCAAGTACTGTTGATGCTTTTATGAAAGCACAGGCAGCGGCTCTTGGAACAGTTGTAAAACCATCAGATAAAGAGATAGGTAAAAACTTAGAAGGATCGAAAAAAGAAGAAGCCTTCGAGAAATTTATGAAAAAACTTGACGAACAAATATCTCTTGATCCAAAAAATTCAAAGTTGACCAGATTAAAAGATAGTTTACTGGCTAAAGGTATAGAGGGTGTTACAATACCTGATACTGGTGTAATGGAGACTAAGTCTACGATTATTATTCATAATCCTCCGTGGGATGATATTATTATTGATGTGCCTGAGGGAGGAACAGTTGAAATTTCAACTGAAAGAAATGTTACCCCTAAGCCGCTGCCACTAGAACAAGCCATTAGTGAAGTAGACATCCCTGAAGTAAAAGGCGGTACCACAATAATTGTTAAAGATAAAGATGGTCATGTTGTAAAGTTAGTCTGGATTAGAAGCGGGGATTAATCGTAAAATTTATACAGAATAATAAAAAAACTTAATAAACCCTGCTGTTTTAAAAAACAGCAGGGTTTTGTTTTTTACTAAATTAAATTTTCAAACCCCTTGTAACAATTTGTTAAATTTTTCTTGAAATTATTAAATATTTTTTCAGATTACTCCGACATATTCAATATGTGTTACAAGAGCGAGACGGGAATTATCGGCTTTAATGACTATTACCCACCGAAGCAATCTCCTACAAGTCTTAACAATGAGAGACAAGATTGCTTCGTTTCTTCAATTATGATAAAACTTTGCAGACCTATGTAAAGCAATAACGACAAATATTTTCTGCCCAATTTTCAATATTCATTTGTAACAAAATATTACAATTTAAATCAAAGTTCTAAAGTTTTTTATAAAACACTCCGACAACTTGAATATGTAATACAAGGGATATTAATTTATCGTTTAACTAATTGAAAGGAGTAAATTATGAGTATTAGAATCGGCGGATTTAATCCAGCGTATCTACCTACACGAAAACAAAACCCTTCGGGAGGTAGCTCTTCGGAAGAATTGCCATGTAAAGATAGCAATAAACCGGTCACCCCAGAAGATTATCGTAGATTGATAGCTGGAATAAATATAAAACCTGGAAATCCGCGTATTAAATAATCTCGAATAATAAAAAAAATCTTAATAAATCCTGTTGTTTTTGAAAGCTTTGTTATAATAAAGCTATGGACGAAAATCAAAAACAGCAGGATTTTATTTCTACAGTTTCACATGAGCTTAGAACTCCCTTAACCAGTATAAGAGGGTTTGCCCAAACCATGCTTAATTCCTGGGATGCACTCGATGATGACAACAAAAAAAAGTTTATCGAAATCATAGAACAGCAATCAAACAGGCTTATTAATCTTGTTGAAAATCTGCTTTCTGTCAATAAACTTCAATCTTTTAAAGACGATTTTATTTTTAAAAACGCTAACGTAAGCACATTAATTGAGCCCATTATTCAAATCGTAAAACACCAGTATCCCCAGCACGAATTTCAAACGGATTTCAACCCCAAAATTCCTAAAATTTTTGTTGATGTGGATAAATTCCAACAAATTATGACAAATTTAATCGAAAATGCGGCAAAATATTCCAACGAAGGAACAAAAATAATTGTAAAAGCTGATTTTTCCCCTTGCCCTGATTATCTTTCCATAAAAGTAATTGATGAGGGAATCAGTATAAATCAAGAAGATTACGACAAAATTTTCACGAAATTTTCAAGACTCGACAATCCGCTCACTAGAAAAGTTCAAGGAAGCGGGCTAGGTCTTTATATTACAAAAGTGCTGACAGAAAAAATGAACGGGAAAATAAATGTTACGGGCAGCGACGAGGGTAATGTTTTTGAAATATTAATCCCAACAGAAAATCTCGAAAATCAAGCAGGAAAGCAATTTAAAGGATGTGAAAATAATAAATAAATGTCATTGAAAGGGCGAAGCCCGAAGCAATCCAAAATATGTTCTTAAAACCCCTCACCCTAGCCCTCTCCCGCAAGGGGAGAGGGGAAAAATAAAAAAGTAAATAAGCCAATTTCGCGAGGGGGGAGAGAAAAGATAAAAAGGTAAAAATGCAAAAAACCACTTTGATTATAGACAAACGAAAAGAACTTTCGACAAAGTACAAAAAACTCATAGAAAATGATGAGAATATTGTACTTATTTCTCGCAGCTTGAATTCGGCAATAAAACTAATTCAAGACAACGAACCTGACTTGATTATAATTTCAGACAGCATAGAAGAAAAACTGTCGGATTTTTGCAAAAAACTAAGAATTTTAACCTACAACATGCGCCCTGCAATAGTTGCAGTGTCAAAATCCGCCGAAACAGAAGATAAAATTAATGCTCTTGAAAACGGTGCTGACGATTTTTTAAGCGAGCCTATAAATTCAGAAGAATTTAAAACCAGAATTAAAGCGCATTTAAGACGCGAACATGAATCTAATATTAATTTAAAAACAATGCTTCCCAATAAAAATTATTCATTGAAAGCCCTGAAAAGAATCATTTCAAAGGATTCTAAATGGGCATGTCTTTTAATAAGCGTACAAAATTTTGAAAATTACAAAGAAATTTATTCAGAACTTGCTTCAGATAAACTTATTCAAACTTATTGCGCTATTATTAAATCTGCGTTGGAAAAAGAAGATTATTTCGGGCATTTTTCCGAAAATGAATTTTTGATAATAACACACCCTATCAGGGCAGAAAAAATCGCTTCATATCTCACTTTTGCATTTGATTCCATATCTCAAAAATTTTATTCTACTCAGGATGTAAACCGCGGCTACACAATACTTCAGGGGGATGAACTTGCTGGCAGGCGCTCTGATTTTGTATTTAGCACAATCGGCATTACAAGCAATGAGTTTAAAAAATACACTGATGTAAAACAGATTATAAATTCTCTATTACAGGTGCATAATCTTGCAAAAAAACCTTACGGGTCAAGCTATGCAGTGGAAAGACCCAAAATAAGCGCGCAAAATGCGGTTCTAGATAAAAATTTTAACAACAAAATCTGGGTAATGGAAGAAGATGAAGCACTTTCTTTTTTATTGGCTACAAACCTTGACTTGGAAGGTTATGAAACACAATTACTTAAAAATCCTCAAGCCATGAGAACTCTTTTATCGACAGACATAACAGTTGACACCCCGCCTGCGGTTATTATAATTGATGCAGGCGATATTGAAACCCTTTCCGGCTTAAATATCTGCAAATACTTAAAAGAAAATACTAAATTTAAAAATTCAAAAATAATTATTACATCAGTTCTGCACGATAAAGAATTAGTATTAAATACAGGCGCAGAGCTTTATATCCCTAAACCGTATCAGCTTTCATCACTGATGAAATGGGTAAAAATTTTCATATCTGAATTTAATGATTAATATGATATATTAACATTTTGCATAATTGTAAAAAATGTTGTAAAATATGTTATAAATTTCGCCAAACTGGGCATTATAAAGCTATATGGTCTAATTTAAGGAGAAAGTATGAAAAGAAAAGCACAAAATATAATTGAAATAAGTTTATTGGCTTGTGTTATAGCTATAATAGGCTTTTCGGTCTTTGTTATTTATAATAATCAAAAAATAAGCTTAGCCGATAAGTCAAAATCAAAAATATTTGCCGCCCAGAGTGTTAATTTAAACGACATTGATCAAGATATGAATGACATAATTCCATATAACGGAAATGCAAACATTCCTCCTGCAGGACTAACATATTTGTCAATGACTCAAGGGAAATTTAATTTATTAATGTCAAATATTACTTATCAAAATTTAAGTGATGCATTAAATCTGACTCCCGCTACGCCAATGCCAATGAATTTATTTGAATATGCAAACTCTGCATTAAATCTTGACCCTCCTTTGTCCCCTTCAACTATCAATTCTCAAACAATAAGTGCATTGATAGATGCTTTTAATTATGCTATACAAAACCCTTCAGCTGCAGGAAGCAGTGACTACCTGTCTCAATTTCAAAGCCTTGTAAATAGTGCAGAAAATACAACTATTGAAGGTACGGCCGTAGTAACGTCACAAGGACCTACAGGGAACAGCTGTACAAGCCAAGCAGACTGTGGTAGTGGAGAAGGAAGAATAGATTAAGTTTCAAAAAAGTTTTTATTTTTCAAATCTTTTTTGTTTCTAATAAAGCCGCATTTTGTGCATGAAAACATTTCATTTGTGCTATCAATTGGCATAAAAACATGCTCACAAGATTCATAATCAAAATCAATTTGATTTGAAACTTTTAATTGTTTGTCTTTTTTTTTAAATTTTTTAATTATTAATTCAATAAAATACATCTATAAACTGAATGCCTCGGGTAAAAGATAATTAATTTTATAAATTTTATAACCTTCCCCAAATTGTATTATAACATCAATTTCATTATCTTTTTGAAATTCAAAAATAATTTGCCTGCAAGCTCCGCAAGGAAGACAATTTTCCATTTTTTGGGCATAAACAGCTATAGCAACAATATCCAAATCACCTGCAATAGCAGCATTTGCAATAGCGTTTCTTTCTGCGCAAACCGACAGTCCGTAACTTGCATTTTCAACATTACAGCCCGAATATGTTTTACCACTTTTGGTAAGCACACAAGCCCCGACAGGAAAGTGTGAATACGGGCAATATGCCTTATTTGAAGCATCTTTAGCTTTTTGTAAAAGTTGCGAATAATCCATATTTTAAATTTTACTCAAAATATCCAAATTAAAATCAATTAATCATAGGATTTAAGTATTGTAAAAATATTTGATAATTATATAAATTAGGATACAATGGGGTTATGAGAAAATTAATCTGGTTATTTTCAGCTTTATTATTAGTGTTTTTGACGACACAGACTTGTTTTGCGCAGGATAAAAAAATCCTTATATTACCTGATAATATTCAGTTTGAAAGCACAAATTATTATATTTATCCTGACACTTCCGTAATTTTTGCCTCTGACACAATTAACTCACTAAGACTTTCCGGCAAGGTTGATACTGTAAGCATGGCAGAAATAAGAGATGCTTTCAGAAAAAATGTACGGCTAAATATTACAACCAGAAGAGCTCTTAAAGAATATAAATACAATTACAACATAGCTTTTGTTGACATAAAACCTATAGCACATACCTTTGATACAAACAAAGTTTTGCTAATCACAAGCACAACAGATACCCAAAGCTACCTTCTAAGGCGTACGGTTTGGGATTTTTTAAATATCCCGGGGGCGGCAGTGATTGACCCTGCATATAGAGTATCGACTTATATTGCGCTTGTTGATGTTGATGAAGAAAAAGTTTTATGGCAAGGGACTTTTCAAAAAAATCTTTCCGCCGTTGAAAACCGCATGATTGGAGTTAATTTTGCGCCAGCGACAAAACAATTGGAAAAACTTAAGTTTTATTCATCTTATTTTACTCCAATGATTGCACAAATAGTTGAAAACAAATTATGCCCTTCTAATATTCCTGTTAAAAGCGTTGAAAGCAAAATTATTGATGAAAATAATCTTGCCCCCGAGTCTGTAAAAATTGAAGAAATAGACATTGGGAATAAACCTTTCGCCCCTACAAAACCAAGAGACAAAAAAAGTAATTTTATGATTAACGATTTATGATTTAGAGTTCATAAATTTGTTTAAATAACTGTATTTTGCATATTCTTGTTCGGAATTTTCTTTTAAATGTTTAATTTCTTCTTGAATTTCAATAAATATTTTTGCCAGATTAGGATCAAATTGTGTGCCCGAGCATCTTTCAACTTCAGCTATAGCTTCTTCATGAGATAGCGCTTTTCTGTAAGCTCTATCAGAAGTCATAGCATCATAAGTATCGGCAAGAGCTATAATTCTAGCAGAAATAGGAATGTCTTCTCCTACAAGTCCGTCAGGATATCCTTTACCGTCATATCTTTCATGGTGATGCTTAAGCCAATTTGATATAAGTCCCAGCTTTTCAACACTTTTTACCAATTTTTCGCCTAGTTCGGGATGCGATTTTATAATTTCAAATTCTTCATCAGTCAATTTCCCCGGTTTTAGAAGAATTTTCTCAGGAATAGCAATTTTTCCTATATCATGCAACAAACCTGCTGTTTCAATCTCTTCTAACAAATCATCGGGCAATTCAAGATTTTTTGCAAGAGCAAGAGAATAAAGAGTCACTCTCATTGAATGACCATGCGTATATTTATCTTTGGCATCAAGCGCAAAAGCAATTGACTTTATAGTCTTATAAAATAATTCAGATAAATCGCACAAAATTTGACTTCTTGATGTGGTCATTTCAAATTTTCTTATCCCGCTTTGAATCACCATGCAAAGGTGTTCCGGGTCAAAAGGTTTAAGTATATATTGAAACAACTGACATTCATTTACAGAATCCAACAAAATATCTATATTTGAATGCCCAGTTAACAATATATTAATTATATCAGGATATTTTTCCGAAACCTTTTTAAATAATTCAGTCCCACTTACCATTGGCATTCTTTGATCAGAAACTATCAAGGAAATTTCATCGCCCATTTTGTCAATTATTTCAAGTGCTTCTTGCCCATTATAAGCAATAATAACTTCATACTCACCCCTCAATGTTCTTTTAATAAGGGCAAGGTTATTTTCTTCATCATCAACAGCAAGCACCTTATGCTTCTTCCCTCTTTCAGAAGAAAGAAGAATATATTCCAAATCAGATGCAATAGTCTTGTCAACAAAATTAATACTCAAAATATAAATCCTTAAACAATAGCACCATAATCCTTAACGACACAAACAGCCATGACCTTAAACATAATAGCATAAATGTTTACAAAAATTCAAATTAGAAATATTCTTTAAATATTTTCATACTGCAATATTGTCCGCACATAGTACATGGCTTGCCTTGATCGATTTTTTCAAAAACACATTTATCAATCGAATATTTTCTTTGCCCATCCCAGTCCAAATCTTTTCTTGCAACAGACATTTTCAAATTTCTTTCAATAGCAAATTTATTCCCCCGAGCCAAATCAGCGGCATGAGCTGCAATTTTGCTTGCAATAATTCCCTCCCTGACCTGTTTAACATCTGGTAAACCGAGGTGCTCTGCCGGTGTCACATAACATAAAAAGTCTGCTCCGTGATAGGCCGCAAGTGTCCCACCTATGGCTGAAGTTATGTGGTCATAACCCGGTGCAACATCGCAGACAAGAGGTCCGAGAACATAAAGCGGCGCATAGTCAGTCAAAACTTTTATGGTTTCAATCATTGAAGGAATTTTATTCAAAGGAACATGTCCGGGACCTTCCACCATTGTCTGAACTCCGGCTTTTCTTGCGCGCTGAACAAGTTCTCCCAAAACAATGGTTTCTGCTACCTGTGCCCTGTCACCGGCATCTGCGGTACAACCCGGTCTTAGTCCATCACCTAATGACAAAGTACAATCATATTCACGCACCAAATCAAGCAATTCGTCATAATATTCGTACAAAGGATTTTCCATTCCCGTTGCTTTAATCCAGCAAGCAAGCATTGAGCCTCCTCTTGAAACTATATTTGTAATTCTTCCTTGTTTTTCCAATTGATTAACGACAAATTTTGTCACGCCGCAATGAACAGTAATAAAGTCAACCCCGTCTTTACAATGTTTTTCTATATCAGAAAAAAGTTTTTCTTTAGAAAGCTTAGAAATGTCTTTTTGTAAGTCCAGTGCTTCTTTTCCCGCTTGATACATAGGAACTGTCCCTATTGGAAGATTAGTTGCTGCAATTATTGCCTTTCTTGTTTCATCAATCTTATCGCCTGTTGACAAATCCATTAAAACATCCGCGCCTGTTGCTTCAATTATTTTAACCTTATCAAGTTCTTCTTCTATTGATGAGCGTTCAAGAGAAGTTCCTATATTGGCGTTGATTTTGACTGTCATTCCTTCACCTACTGCGGTTGGAACAACGTTTTCTCTGCGATTATTTTTTAAAATAACGACACGCCCTGAAGCAACTTTTTCAAGAATTTCTTCCTGTTTATATCCCTCTTTTTCTGCAACTGCAAACATTTCAGGGGTAATTCTTCCGTTTTGTGCTTCAATAATCTGTGTTGTCATTTCTCCTCCTTAAACTTTTCTTTTCAATAATATTAACAAAAAAATGGAAATATAACTATTTACTATTTACTATTTACTTTTTTATTAATCTTTGTAACAAAGAACAAAAATTTTATAAAGTATTTCCTATAAATTCCGAAAAATAAAATGTAGGGAACATGGTGTATAGAATGTTTGATTTAGAAAATGAAGCAATAATAATTGAGATTAGGGAACTTGTAAATGGGATAGACAAGGTCAAAGAAGAAGTTGATGTTTATTGCGACCTTGTAAAACAGATGTTTTTGTCAAAATCAGGAATGAATTAACGAGACAGAGTAATTTTAGAGGCGGCGGAAAAATAAATTTTCCGCCGCCTCTTTTTTGTAGTAAAATGAAAAAATGTTAGGACCATTTTTAGACAGAAATTGGATGGAGCAAAACCCGGATTATAAATCAAGCGACGTTGTTATGTTGGGGCTTCCTTTTGACGGGACAGTTACTTATCGTTCAGGCTCAAGGTTCGCACCGGAAATGATTCGGCTTGCAAGCTGGGGTATAGAAACCTATTCGCCTTATTTTGACATGGACTTGGAAGAAGTTAATTTTCACGATGTCGGTGATTTAGAATTTCCTCTAGGGAATACTCAAAAGTCGCTAAATCTTATAAAAGAAAACGTCGAACAGATATACAAAGACGGGAAAAAATTCTTCGGAATCGGCGGCGAACACTTAGTTACGCTTCCTGCGATTCAGGCTATTTCTAAATTTTATAAAGATATTACGGTTGTACATTTTGATGCTCATACGGATTTAAGAAAAGAGTATTTGGGCGAAGAGATGTCACATTCTGCGGTTATGTATCATATCGGAAAAATTGTCGGGTTTAAAAATTTAAAACAAATCGGAATCCGCTCGGGAACAAAAGAAGAATTTGATTTAATGGACAAACATCACACAAGATTAAACTTTCCCGAGCAAATATCACCGTTGGTTAACAAAAACGTTTTTGTAAGCGTCGATTTGGATGTTTTAGACCCTTCAATAATGTCGGGGACTGGCACTCCGGAGGCAGGCGGTTTGACCTTTAACGAATTAATTGACTGGTTTAAAAAATTAAAAGGACTAAATATAGTCGGCGCAGATGTCGTAGAACTTGCACCGCACTACGATGCAAGCGGAGTTTCAACAGCGGTTGCGGCAAAAGTTATACGTGAATTATTGATGTGTATGTAAAATACTCCAAAAAAACGCTATGAAAAAAATAGCGGAAAAGTTTTTTGTAACATAAAAATAAAAGCTATTCTTTAAAATTAAATTTAATTTCTTCATCACTTTTTACAGGAATCAAATTTATACATTTTTGTATAAAGAAAGTTATTAAATTATTATGGATAATTGTTTCATGCATTATTGGTTTTTCCTCAGCAAACATTGAATCTTCTTTGATTTTAACCACAAATCCATTGTTTCCCAATATCTTAAGATGGTTTATTTCTTGCGGAGGTAAAGGAGTAAACAAAGTTAGGAATAAAATTAAACTTAAAATGGCTATTATTTTTATTTTTTCACTAAAATCTTTTAGAAAATAAATCCAAAATATTAATGCTGAAAAAACATTTAATATTTGCCATATTTGCCTATCAATTATTACTGGTATAAATGGATTAAATAACAATAAAACCAATAAAAAAAATATTACAAATACACTTTTTTCCTTACTTTGATAGTACCTGAATAATATAAAAGCACTACTTACAAAAATAATTAATATTAAAAAATCATAATATACACTAGAAAGTGTAAACAAAGATAAAATCAACATTATTGAGGATAAAACAGATAAAGTTTTAGTATAATCATAGCAAAGTATTTTATTTAACTTTTCTCCAAGAATCTTTAATTTATTCATCAACACATCTCCATTTATAATAAATTCTCCATATAACTAAAGTATAGTTTAGCATGGATACACATATTTTTGATTTTTACGAAGATATATTAAAACTATTTATTTTTAATTCGACTCAGATTTTTCAAAATTTAATTTGCTTAAAGTTACGAATACCGCCACAGATATTTCCAAGAGCCTTATAAAGCCTGCTTCGTTTGCATTAAGATGAGTTTTATAATAAAATTATATTAAAATATTAAGATAATTTTATTTAGCACTTGAAAAAAGGTGTTTAATCAAGTATAATATTAGTAAGGCAAATTAATGAAAAAATTTAACTCACAATACACCAAAGAAGCTTTAGAACAATTTAAAGAACTAGACGACAACAGCCAAGACAAAATTCTAGAAGCCGTAAGAATTTTCGAATATATCGGAACTAATTACAAAAATATCAACAGCTTAGGAAACGGGCTTTTCGAACTAAAGCCAAAAGGTATCAGGGCATACTTTATGTACGCCAAGAACAAAATCATCATCATAGGGCTTATAGTTTTAAAGAAAACGCAGAAAGCACCGAAAAGATTTATCGAACAAGCTATGAGAAATATCGAAAATTATAAAAAGGAGTTCAGCAATGACAACAAATGACGAATTAATAAAGGCTTTACCGAACGCAAGAAAGCAAAAAATAATCGAAAACTCCGACAAAGAAATCGTCAAATGGGGCGGCAAACGTAGAGGTGCAGGCAGAAAACCCGTTAACGGGGTTGTTTTAGAATTCAGAATTAATGTAAGCCAACAGGAAAAAGAATTTATAAACTATGCAAGAGAGCATAAAATTGATTTTAAAGAATTAATGCAGGGGTAGCTTCGGGTAAAGGTTTCAAATTGAATATTTTAGACAGAATAAATTTTTTAAAAGAGCAAATAAATCGGCATAATTATCTTTACTATGTCGAAGAAAACCCGTCATTGAGCGATTTTGAATACGATGAAATGTTCAGAGAACTTCAAAAACTTGAAAGCGAAAACCCTCTTTTAATTACTCCTGACAGCCCCACCCAAAGACTCGGGGGCATAAGTTCAAGCTTTGAACCGCACAAACACAAATACAGGCTTTATAGCCTTGATAATTCAAACAATTATGAAGAACTCATCAAGTGGTACGAAAGAATTACAAAAGAGGTCGGAGAAGACGTGGAGCTTGTCTGCGAGCTTAAAATTGACGGGCTTGCTATTTCTCTGACTTACGAAAACGGAATTTTTACAACCGGCGCAACAAGAGGCGACGGCGAAGTCGGCGAAAATATAACAAACAACCTAAAAACAATTAAGGCAATTCCGTTGAAGCTTAACCCCTCACCCCAGCCCTCTCCCGCAAGGGGAGAGGGGGAAACGCCTGAACCATCCCATCACCTCTCACTTCTCACCTCTCACTTCTCACTCGAAGTACGCGGCGAAATTTACATGCCAAAATCCTCTTTTGAAAAACTTAACGAAGAAAATCTTGAGAACGGCGAAAAAATATTTGCAAACCCCAGAAACGCCGCAAGCGGCTCTGTAAGACAATTAGACAGTTCAATTACGGCAAAAAGAGATTTGTCAATGCTTTGCTACAGTGCGATTTTAACAGATACAAATTTAAAACCAAAAACGCACTATGAAAATCTTATGCTGCTAAAAA
This sequence comes from Candidatus Gastranaerophilaceae bacterium, assembly GCA_035354275.1. GTDB lineage: Bacteria > Cyanobacteriota > Vampirovibrionia > Gastranaerophilales > Gastranaerophilaceae > DAOQAU01. The sequence continues at coordinate 20,097 of DAOQAU010000006.1, read as the reverse complement.
AACTGGGATTTAAGATCAGCCCGAATACCCAAGCCGTTAAAAACATTCAAGAGGCAATAGAATATTGCAAAAACTGGGAAACAAAGCGATTTGAACTGGATTATGCAACAGACGGAGTTGTAATAAAAGTAAACGACTTAAGACTGCAGGAAGAACTAGGATTCACATCGCGCGCGCCAAAATGGGCAACCGCCTTCAAATTTCCGCCCGAAGAAGTCAACACAAAACTTTTAGATATTGAAACCAATGTCGGAAAAACCGGTGCGGTGACTCCGGTTGCGATTTTAGAGCCTGTTCAGCTTGCAGGAAGCACAGTTGGGCGTGCCAGTCTGCATAATTTTGATGAGATTAAACGCCTTGAAATAAGAATAGGCGATACGGTTTTAATCAAAAAAGCCGCTGAAATTATTCCAAAAGTAATTAAAGTAAGCCAACACGCACCAAATTCTTCTCAATATACCCCGCAAAACGACTGCCCTGTTTGTCATACTCCTCTTGAAACAAGAGAAGGCGAAGTCAATCTTTATTGTCCGAATTCACTTTTCTGCCCCGCTCAAATAAAGGCAAAAATTGAATACTGGGTTTCTAAAGAGGCTATGGACATTGATTTTGTAGGACCATCAATTATCGAGCAGCTTTTCGACAAAAACATGGTTAAATCTGCGGCGGATTTGTACGCACTTTCGCAGCAGGATTTCATGCAGTTGGATTTGGTTCAGGACAAATCCGCCTTTAATATTTATAATTCGATTCAAGCAAGCAAAAACCCGACATTAACAAGATTTTTAACCGCGCTTTCGATAAGACATGTCGGCAAAGAAACAGCACACATTATCGCTCAACACTTCCAAAAACTCGAAAATGTTTCAAAAGCAAACTTAGAAGAACTGGCACAAATTGAAGGAATCGGCGAAAAAATTGCCAAAAATGTTTTTGACTTTTTCCGAAATGAAAAAAGTCTTGAATTCTTAAACAGGCTTCAAGAACTTGGAATAATACCGAAATCCGAAGCAAGCAACAAAATATCAAACATTTTGGCGGGAAAAACTTTTGTTTTAACCGGCACACTTCAGACTATGACAAGGGATGAAGCCGAAGAAAAAATTAAATCTTTAGGCGGAAAAACCTCATCATCGGTCAGTAAAAACACCTCTTTTGTAGTTGCAGGCGAAAGCGCAGGCTCAAAATTAACAAAAGCACAAAATTTAGGTGTTATAATATTGTCAGAGCATGAATTTTTGGACATGATAAACAAAGTTTAGGTTGAGGATATAATGAAAAAAAATTTAAAAATTATTCAAATAAACGGATTCAGAGGGATTTTATTGGGACTTTTTATAGTTAGTTGCCTGATTGCGGGCTTTATTGCATTTCCGGCATTTTTGACAATGAACGGGTGGAATTATCTTTCCTCAACTACAGGTTCATTTCCTCCGATTAATTTTACTCAGGGCGTTTTACTTTGGGGCATAATAGTTTTGAGCATTTATATTTTTAATAAAAAAAAATTTATTGTATCGTTTAATGCAAGGCAGGAACTTTCAGATGAAGAATTGAGCGAAGTTATTTCAAAAATAAGAGCACAAACCATAAAAAACGGGCTTCTTCAGGACAGGGACAAAAACATTGAAAATAAAAATCAAACAGAAGAAGACCTTGAATTACATTCTGAAAACAAAGAATAAATTTTTATAAGGGGGCATCCATGAAAAAAATCTTTTTTGCATTTTTAACTGTATTGCTTATTTCTGTTGTTGCAATAGCCGCTGAACCCCAAAAAGAAGAAGGCTATATTTCGACAAGTTTTTCGCAGACAAAAGAAATTCCACCCAATATCGCAGAAATTTCTATTGCCGTAGAAACCTCCGCCCAAACTCTTCAAAAAGCCTCCGATGATAACAAAGCAATCTGTGAAAAAGTTTACTCAGGCTTAAAAAGCATCATAAACACGGCAAGCGGAGATTACATCAAAACCAAAAATTACTCTGCAAGGCCGGTTTATGTTTATACAAAAGAAAACAAAAAAGTTTTTGACAAATATATAGTCTCAAACACAATCAGCGTAAAGACCAAAAACGTTGATTTGGTTTCAAAAATTATCGACAAGTCAATCGAATTAGGCGCAACAAATGTAAATAATCTTGAATTCTTCGCGGCAGATTACGACAGCGCATGCAACGACTTGCTTGCGGAACTTACAAAAAAAGCTTATACACAAGCTTCATCCGTTGCCACAACAATGAATTCAAAAGTACTAGGCGTAAAATCAATTAACACGACCTGCTCCACCCAAAATAATCCTGCGCCATACTACACCTTAATGGCAAAATCAACTCAAGACACTGCGGCTTCAACGCCTATTGAAGGTGGTAAAATAAAAATTTATGCCAATGTTGATGCTTCTTTTTATGTAAAGTAAAACTTCATATTTAATCTATATTCCTTGAAGTTTAAATCCTTAGTTGTTATAATAATTGTGCGGATGACAATTTAGGAAGGACTTTGAAATGGTTTTAGAAATGAATTTTCCCCAACTGGAAAAAGCTATTCGTCCAACCCACGATATAAAGCTTTTTAGCGGACGTTCAAATTATACTTTGACACATGAGATTGCAAATTATTTGGGAACAACCGTCGGACCTATGGTTATAAAAAACTTTGCAGACGGTGAAATTTATGTTCAGGTTAAAGAAAGCGTAAGAGGAGATGACGTTTTTATAGTTCAGCCTCTTTGTAATCCTGTCAACGAAAACCTTATGGAGCTTTTGATAATAATTGACGCTTTCAAAAGAGCAAGCGCAAAAACAATAACTGCGGTAATTCCATATTACGGATACGCCAGACAGGACAGAAAAACATCAGGCAGAGAAGCCATCACGGCAAAACTTGTCGCGGATTTGCTCACAACCGCAGGTGCTGACAGAGTTCTTGCAATGGATTTGCACACAGGTCAGATTCAGGGCTTTTTCAACATTCTGGTTGATCACATTTTTGCAACACCTATTTTGGTAGATTACATTAAAAAACTGAATCTTACATCCGATGAACTTGTTGCGGTAAGCCCTGACACAGGAGGAGTCCCGAGAACAAGATATTTTGCAAAAGAACTTGATTGTCCGCTTGCAATAATCGACAAAAGACGAGATAAACACAATGAAGCAGTCGCAGCACACGTTATCGGTGATGTTAAAGACAAAATTTGCATTATGTTTGACGATATAATCGACACCGCAGGCACTATCTGCGAAGCGGCAAAACTGCTTAAAAAAGAAGGTGCGAAAGATGTTTATGTCTGCGCAGCGCACGCCGTTTTCTCCGGTCCTGCCGTAGAAAGACTTACAAACTCACCTATAACCGAAGTTATAATTACAAATACAATTCCTGTTGATATGTCTAATATGCCCGCAAAAATTAAACAGCTTTCAGTTGCACCACTTTTGGGTGAAGCAATTTCAAGAATTCATGACGATGAATCCGTAAGTTCGCTTTTCGGCTTTGAAAAAGAATTAAAAGAGTAATTATAATCAATTGAATAAAATAAAGTCGAAAAGTGTGACGTCATTGCGAGCGAGCAAAGCGAGCGCGGCAATCTTTTTATCATGAGCAAGTTGATTAGATTGCTTCGGTGGAAAATAATTGTAAAAGCCGATAACCTTTGTCTTGCAAAGACGTGAGGGGCGAATCATAAATCCGAAATCATTTCCCCCCTCGCAACGACGTGTTTCATTGACTATTTAAAAATAACCACCTTATTTCTGCCGTGTGTTTTAGCATCATACAGTGCCTTGTCTGCATTTTGATAAAGTATTTCAAGGCTGTCTTCGGATTTAAACTGATAAAGCCCGATGCTTATGGTAACACTGATTGGTTTAACATCAACATCACCTTCGCCTGAAATATCAATTTTTGCCTTTTCAATGGATTGCCTAAGCCTTTGTGCAACAGCAAATGCTTCTTCAATCTTTGTATATGGAAGCAAAACCGCAAATTCTTCCCCACCGTAGCGTGAGGCGATATCATAGTCTCTAAGCCCCGCCTTGATAAGATTTGCGACATTTTTCAAAACACAATCACCTGCATTGTGACCGTATGTGTCATTTACTTTTTTGAAAAAATCCACATCAATCATCATGGCACAAAGCGGTTTGTGCTGACGTTTTGCGGTAGAATATTCCTGCTTAAGCCTCATTTCAAACTGTCTTCTATTATTTAAACCCGTCAAAGCATCAAGTGTGGCGTGTTGCAGAACTTCGGCATAAACTTCCGCTCTGTGAATTGTTATTGAAGACTGCTTTGACAACTGTTCTAAATATTCGATTTCATTTTTTGTAAGCTTATCAACGTTGCTGTGTGCCACAATGCACCCCAGCAAAGTTTTTTCGCCGATAAGAGGAAAAATTCCTATCTTCTCATCATCAAGCAATGTGATTTTTGATTTTGTATTAACTTTTGAAACAGCCGACAAAATCTTTTTATCGCGGCAGGCTCTTGGCCAAAAAAGCTCAATTTTCCCGTTTTTTTCGTTTTTTAAGAAGATATAAACAAGATGTTCCGATATAAATCTGTCAATCATTTCACCAATAAGAGGAATAATATAATTAAGTTCGTATTGAGTTTCAATAATTTTTGCAATATTTTTCATTGCATCGTGAAAATCAATATTTGTCTGCATTTGCTCGGCTAGAATTGTGTTTTGAATTTTTAACGAAAGCTGATATGAAACAACCGAAAGTGCAATAAAAAATTCATAAGTTAATAATTTTGAAATATCACCGCTAAAACTCAATTCAACAATTCCATAAGGCTTATTCTTGCGTTTCAAAGGGATTAAAATTTTGTTAATATCTTTTGTTAATTTAATCTCGCCAGAGAATTTAAAATCTAGTGTCTTAAACTTTTTATCATTTATATAAAAATCCCATTGGCTGAAATTTGCAAGCGCAATATAAAGTTTATCCGTATAAAAATTTTTATGAAATTCATCAATAACAACCCAGCTTTTTGAATAATCCTTCAACAGTTTTGTGTTTTCATCGTAAATAAAAATGCTCAACTTGGATAAATCCGCAAAATCAGAAAATATTTTACTCAAAAGTAAAACTATATCCGAAGGATTTGAATTTTCTGTCAAAACCTTTGAAATCTCAGCCAGTAAGTTCAATTCAAAATTATTATTTTTCATATATTACTCGTAATCTTTGAAAAGTTTTTTTGTTCTGCAATTTCTGAAATTTTTAATCATAGCTTTGTCAAGTTCATCCGAGGCAACAATTTTACCATGAACGTAGGCAACTTTTTGTGCATAAGAAGGTTCATCGTCGATTTTTTCTCTTAAATGCTCATATTCTGTCCTGTACAAAGCATTGTGAGTAACTTCATTTAAAACATCAAAGATATATCGTGAAGTGTAAGAATCCGAATGTGTAGATGAAATAAGTATAGAAGCTTTTTCAAGCTCTTCTTTTGCTTCTTGATACATTCTCAGATGTCTCAAAAGTATTGCAAGATTATAATGGGCTTCGTAATTCATCGGCTCAATATCAATCGCTTCACAATATGTAAGCCCTGCTTTTTGATAATTGCCGACCAAATGATATGCCAAAGCTAAATTATATCTGGAATCATAGTCACTTTTTAAAATTCTGACAGCATTTTTATAAGCCCCAATAGCTTTTCTTAAAAACATAGCCGCTTTTTCTTCTTTATCTTGGTCATCTTCAAGATATAAGGCTTTTTGCCTGTACGCAATTCCCATATTATAGTAAGCAAGTCCGCGATTAATCCTTTCACTTTTTTTGTTGTCAAAAATAAACGGAATTGAAAATACCCTTGGCTTTGAATTTATAATTGCTTGATACTGGCTGATTGCAGAATCAAAATCACCGATTTTTTCAGACAACACAATACCTAAATTCATTCTTGCTTCACTGAAATTTTTATTATATTCAATTGCTTTTTCATAAGAATCTGCAGCAGCATAATAATCTTCATAAACAACAAAAATATTACCTAAATTAAGCCTTGCACCGTAATGAGACGGAAAAACTTCTAAGGCCGTATTATAATAACCGATAGCCTTTTGTAAATCCCTTTGTTGGTAAGCCTTGTCTCCTTTATAGACATAATACATGCCTAAGCCTTTGTCATACTGCCTTTCATACCAGCCCCAATAAAAAAAGATGCTCAAAAGAAAGGCAGCAAAAACAATCAATAAAAAAACTTTGCTAAATAAAATTTTAACGAACTTCTTAAATTTATACATGACTTTATTTTAACCTTCAATCCAACTCAATGCAAGTTTGTTGCAATAAGAAAATAATACCTTGTCCTATTGACAAGCTCTAAACAAAAACCTATAATGCAAAAGAGGATGCGGGAAAATTCGAAAAATGACAATTTTTCGCAATTTTTCAAGTCCGACATTAGAAGTGCTAAATCCTTGCCGGCTGCGAGATAGCCGGCGGCAAGGATGAAAGCCGGACAAGGGAGATTGCGAGAAAAATTTTAATTTTTCTGCAATCTCGAAAGTTAAAAAAAGAAAGGTTTGGTTTTTATGGGATGCGACATTTCACACGAAGAAAAATTGGAGCACATGCAACATTATTTCTTCAAAGCTTTTATTATCAGTTTTGTTTTACTGCTTTTTTCATCTTTAATGTGCATATTTTTCTTTGACTATCAGGCTCAAATGATGGAAAAATTGTTCCAACTTGATGTTGACGATTACAGTATGCTTTTGGTATTTTTAATGGGACTTTGGAAAATTTTGATAATCCAATTTACCCTAGTACCTGCGCTGGCAATTTGGTGCATGAGAAAATGCTGCTGCTGTAAAGGTAAAAAATAATCTTTGAAATTTAAATTTTCAAAGGGGGCGAAGCTTTAGCTTCGCCCCCTTTTTTTAAATCAACACTTAAGCAAGACTTCATAAGCAACTTGCGGAGTAATGTCATTATTTTCACCAAATACAACTTTTCTTTGCTCAAGTCTTTCTTTGACAATTTTTGCAGCTTCCTGCGGATTAATGCCATAATCTGAAAGCTTAGTTTTCATACCGATAGAGTTAAAAAATTCTTCGGTTTTCTTAATTGTGTAATCAGCCGCTTTAAGTTCATCTTTTTCAACACAGCCATAGACGTCTCTTGCCATTTTAGCAAGTTTTTTTGCTTTGTCTTTTTTCTTGTATTGCCAAAGGCGCGGCAAAATAATCGCAAGACTTTGCCCATGATCAAGTCCGTAAAGAGCAGTCAGTTCGTGTCCTATTCTGTGTGTCGCCCAATCCTGAACAAGTCCGCAGGATAACCAAAAATTAAGTCCACAGGTCGCACACCAAAAAATATTTGCCCTTGCCTCGTAATCTTTAGGATTAGTAAGGACTTTAGGCGATTCATTTATTAAAGTTTTAATCAAACCCAAAGCCCATGAGTCTTGCAGGGGGGAATTAACATCATAAGTAGCATACTGCTCCATAACATGAACAAAAGTATCAACAATCCCGTTTACGGTTTGTTTTGTCGGTAGTGTAAAAGTGACTTCGGGGTCTATTATAGAAAAAGTCGGATAGAGCTTTCCTGATTGAAGCGCAAGTTTTTCCTGAGTACTTTTTCTTGATATTACGGTGTTGGCATTCATTTCAGAGCCTGTTGCAGGAAGCGTTATTACACTTCCAAAAGGTATAAACTCATCAAAAGGAGCACATTTTGAGATTATGTCATAAGGCTCTTCGCCTTTATACTTAGCAGCTGCCGCGATAAATTTTGTGGCATCCAAAACAGAGCCCCCGCCGACTGCAAGGAGAAAATTTATTTTTTCTTTTTTAACTATTTTAACCGCTTCCATGCAGGTTTCGTAAGTCGGGTTAGGTTCGATTCCGCCAAATTCAATCATATTAAAATCATTCAGCGCAACTTTAACCTGATTGTAAACTCCGTTTTTCATAATAGAGCCGCCGCCGTAAATCATTAAAATCTTTTTATCGTTATCGATAAGTTCAGACAACTTAGCGATTGAGCCTTTGCCGAAAACCACTTTCGTAGGACAACAAAATTCAAAATTCAACATAATAACCCTCCTTTAAAAACGGCGTAACAACAAATTCAGAATATCATTTCAAAAATGATTTACAAGAAAAATTTTTAAAGTAAAATAAATAAAGCGGTTGGAAGGAGAATTTATGAGCGCACTAGATTCAATATTGGCACCGGTGGTGCATTTTATACACACTACAATAAGCACAATGGGACCTTTGGGCGTTTCAATGCTTATGGCGATTGAATCGTGCAATGTTCCGCTTCCAAGCGAAGCCATTTTGCCGTTTGCCGGATATCTTGTAAGTAAAGGAAACATGACAATTCATACAGCAGCCTTTGCAGGCGCTTTGGGGTGCGTTTTAGGCTCAATTCCTTCATATTATTTGGGTTACTTCGGCGGAAGACCTTTTGTCGAAAAATACGGAAAATGGTTTCTGATAAGCCACCGCGACCTTGAAATGGCGGACAAATGGGAACAAAAATACGGCAACCTCGCATTTTTCATCTGCAGGATGCTTCCGATTGTAAGAACTTTCATCTCGCTTCCTGCAGGGATTTTAAAGGCAGACATTAAAATGTTCACTCTATTTACGTTTTTGGGTTCTTTGATTTGGAGTTATCCGCTTGTATATGTCGGAATAAAGCTCGGGGAACACACAGAAGCCCTTAAAGCCTTCTGGCACAAATTTGATTTAGCAATTGTTCTGGTATTGGGGACATTATTCGTCCTGTACTTAATAAATCATTTTAAACACTTGAAAGAGTCCTAAGTTTATACTAAAATTTGGGGTAAATGTATTCTAACTTTATGTAACACGCAAAAATTAAGGGGGTTAAATGGCTAAAGTAGCTTTAATAACGGGGATTACAGGACAAGACGGCTCATACCTTGCAGAGTTTCTGCTTAAAAAAGGATATGAGGTTCACGGCATGAAAAGACGTTCATCCAGCTTTAACACGGCACGAATTGACCACCTTTATCAAGATGTCCATAACAAAAATCTTAAATTCAAATTGCACTACGGCGATTTGACCGACAGCACGAATTTAATCAGATTAATCCAAGAAATTCAGCCCGATGAAATTTATAACTTAGCAGCGCAATCTCATGTAAAAGTATCTTTTGATTGCCCCGAATACACGGCAAATGCTGACGGATTAGGCACATTAAGAATACTAGAAGCGATAAGAATTTTAAAATTAGAAAAGAAAGTAAAATTTTATCAGGCATCAACTTCGGAATTATACGGGCTTGTACAAGAAACTCCTCAAAAAGAAACAACACCATTTTACCCGCGCTCACCTTATGCTTGCGCCAAACTTTACGGTTACTGGATTAGCGTAAATTACCGCGAAGGCTACAACATTTTTGCCTGCAACGGAATTTTATTTAACCACGAAAGCCCTCGCCGCGGTGAAACTTTTGTTACAAGAAAAATCACAAGAGCAGCAGTAAGAATTAAACTCGGAATAGAAGAAAAACTTTTCCTGGGGAACCTCGATTCGAAACGTGACTGGGGACACGCAAAAGATTATGTCGAAGGCATGTGGCTTGTCCTTCAACAGGATAAACCCGAAGACTACGTTCTTGCAACGGGCGTTACAACCACAATAAGAGATTTCTGCAATATGGCATTCAGAGAAGTCGGAATTGACCTTGAATGGAAAGGCAGGGGTGTCGGCGAAAAAGGTATAGATAAAGCAACAGGCAAAACCGTCATTGAAGTCGATCCGCGTTATTTCAGACCGACAGAAGTTGATTTGCTTCTCGGTGATGCTACCAAAGCCCAAAGAAGGCTCGGCTGGAAACCCAAGTATGATTTAAAAACACTTATTGAAGAAATGGTCGCCGAAGACCTGAAAGAAGCTAAAAAAGAAGTATTCTTAAAACAGGGCGGTTATGAGGTATTAAATCCTCAAGAGGTATAAAGTGCAAAAAAACGAAAAAATATATCTGGCAGGTCACAGCGGACTTGTAGGCTCTGCTATTATGAGAAAGCTTAAATCTGAAGGGTTCAATAATATAATCACAAAAGAACTTCACGAACTTGACCTGTGCAACCAAAAGGCGGTAGAAGAATTTTTTGAAAAAGAAAAGCCTGATTATGTTTTTCTTGCAGCTGCAAAAGTCGGCGGAATCATGGCAAATTCAACTTATCCGGCTGAATTTATTTATCAAAACATAATGATTGCCTCAAACGTTATTCACGCAAGCTACAAATTCGGTGTAAAAAAACTTTTAAATCTGGGCTCAAGCTGTATTTATCCAAAACTGGCACCGCAGCCGATGAAAGAGGATTGCCTTTTGACCTCAGAATTAGAAAGCACAAACGAAGCTTACGCTATTGCAAAAATTGCCGCTATAAAGCTTTGCAGGTATTATAATGAACAGTACGGAACAAATTTTATTTCCGTTATGCCCACAAACCAATACGGCGCGGGTGACAATTTCAACATGGAAACGGCACACCTTCTTCCGATGCTTTTAAGACGGTTTCATCTTGCCAAACTGCTCAAAAACGGTGATTTCGAAGCGATAAAAGCCGATTTAAAAAAATATAAGCTTGGTTGGGGCTTAGACGACAAACTAAACCTTAATGACAAAACTTCAATCACAAAAGCACTGGAAGGTATCGGAGCTTACTCAGATAAAGTGGTTGTTTGGGGTGACGGTTCGCCTTACCGCGAGCTTATGCACTCGGATGATCTTGGTGATGCCTGCTTTTACCTGATGCAAAATAAAAATTATAACGATATAGGCGAATTGGTTAATATAACCGACGGTACAGACATTCAGCTTAAAGATTTAATTAATACGGTAAAAGAAATCGTAGGTTTTGAAGGCAAAATTGTTTATGATAAATCTAAACCGAACGGAACTCCTCGAAAATTAATGGATGCAACAAAAATAAAGTCGCTTGGCTGGAGTCCTAAAATTAACCTCAAAGAGGGAATAAAAGCTGCTTATCAATGGTATTTGTCAAGTACAAATTAAGGAAAAATTTTTTTGAAAGTCGTAGATTACATAGCAAAATATATTGAAAATCTTGGAATAGAGCAAGTTTTTGGCTATCAGGGAGCTGCGATAAATCCGCTTATCGACGCCATTGTAAAAACAGGAAAAGTTAAATATATTCAAGCGTATCACGAACAGGCTGCAGGCTTTTGCGCCGATGCTTATTCCAGAGTTACAGGCAAAACAGGAATCGCGCTCGTTACAAACGGCCCCGGAGTGACAAATTTGATAAGCGCAATAGCAAATGCTCATTTAGACTCTGTCCCTTGTTTGTTTTTCACCGGACAGGTCAATACTTTCGATATAAATCCGTCTTTTTTAAACATTCGCCAGCACAGTTTTCAGGAAGTTGACACCATTAATATGGTCAAACCAGTCACAAAATATGCAAAAACAATTACAGATGCCTTAAAAATCAAATATGAGCTTGAAAAAGCCTTATATATAGCAAACGAAGGACGAAAAGGCACTGTATTAATTGACTTGCCTTTTGACATACAAAACGAAGAAATTGAAGAAAAATATTTGGACAATTTTAAAACAAAAGAAAAATCCCAAACAGACGATAAAATTTTACAAAAAATAAACCAAGCCGCAGAAATGATTTCAAAAGCAAAAAGACCTGTTGTAATAGTCGGAGGAGGCTTAAGAAGTGCCGAGGCTCTCAATGAATTTGAAAAATTTATTGAAATAACAAATATGCCAAGTGTTTCAACACTTATGGGCTTGGATATTTTTTCAAAAACAAATGTCGGTTTTTCGGGTCTTTATGGTACAACACCTGCCAATCTTACTGTTTATAATGCTGATTTAATGATATTTTTAGGCTCAAGATTTTCCAAAAGACATTTTGGTTTTAATCGAGATCATTTTAATATAAACGGAAAAATTATTCACATTGACATAGATAAACACGAACTCAATAGGGCGACCAAAGAAGATTTAAGCATAAACCTTGATGCAAAAGCGTTTCTAATCGAATTAAATAAACAGCTAAATACATTAAAAATGAAAGATTTATCCCAATGGGAAAAAATAATTCAAAAATGGCAAAAGAAATATGAAAATAATACACAAATAAATAAAAATGGGCTTGATCCGGTTAAATTTATAAGTGAAATTTCAAAATATTTGCCCGAAGATGCAATAATAACAACGGACGTAGGTCAAAACCAAATGTGGGTAGCTCAAGGACTTAAAGTCAAAAAAAATCAACGCATATTAACATCAGGAGGGCTTGCCTGCATGGGATTTTCACTTCCTGCTGCAATCGGAGCAAAACTTGCGCAACCAAATAAAAATGTTTTTGCATTTTCCGGTGACGGCGGATTTCAAATGAATTTGCAGGAATTACAAATGATTTCGGACAAAAAAATAAATATAAAATGCTTTGTTTTCAACAATTCAACCCTTGGAATGATAAAAGAATTACAACACAAATTCTTTGGCTCAAGATACAACGGAACAGGAAACGAATATGGCGTACCCGATTTAAAACAAATTGCAAAAATTTATTCAATGGATTACTTAAAAATAAACAAAAATTACAAAATCGAAGCTTTAAAACAAAAGCTTGAAAGTAAAAATCCCTGCTTAATTGAAGTTGAATTAAACAAGGATAATACTTTTGTTTTAAATAAAAATTGTGAACCTGAAATTTATAAAGAAAACTTAGTTAAGAATTAACCGAAAATTTTAAAAGTTTTTTCAATATTTTTCTCAATAACTTTTTTAACTGAATCATATTCGGTTTCAAGTGCTTTGTGTTCAGTTTGTATTTGGTTTAACTCATTGTCCATTATTTTATCTTTAGCCTGAAGTTCAGCAGTTTTAACCTTATACTCTGCTTCTGCAGCAGCATCATCTGATTCATCAAGTTCTTCAACTAAGCTGGTATCTGAACTGTAAGAAATTGTATCAAAAACAGAGTGAGTAAATGGTGCTCCATTTGCCCCATACCAAGCATTTGATTTCATTTGAGCAATCATCAAGTTACCGTTAGACAATTGTTCTTGTAACCAATCCGAATTATTCAAATTAGCATCACTTTGAATATTATATCCGCAATCACGTAACTGTGACCAAAGATTAAAATAGTGTTTAAATTTTGCTAGATCAAATTCTCCGGGTACAGCTTCATCATCTGCAGAAATTTTTACCGGCGGTTGCAAATTATGACAGAAAGAAGATACATGGTTAGGATCAACATTAAAAGCATCTATAATGCTTTGGGATACAACAACCCTGCCGCTACTGTCTTTTAATATTCTTTGCACATCAAGAGAATCTTTATTGTATGATGTCAAATTATTAGCTGTAACTGAAATATCAGTCTTATTGAAAACAAGCTTTTTATTATTCAATGCATCACTATAGTTTTGAGCAATTTCTTGAGATTTCATTGAAAGCCTAATTTTATTGTTAGTAATATTCTGAGCTTGCAATTCTAAATCAGACATTCTTGATGTTATAGTTAATAATCTTGCCTGTGACGCTGACATACCCATTGTAGTTTCTCCTTAAATTCGACCTTTTTCCTTTTTTCGTAACAATTCTTTTTCCCTATACCCCCCATGTCGGAATTATAAGGATAATACTTTAATATTCAAATATAAATTGTTAACAAAAGTTTACAAAGAATATTTAATAAGAAAACAAAACGCAATAAAAAATAATACTTTACATTAAAATTCTTTTAATAAATCTTGGACTGATTTAGGACATAATCCGACAACATTTTCAAAGCTTCCGTCTATTTTTTTTACAAAATTTTTGGGTAATTCCTGTATCCCGTATGCACCTGCTTTATCCAAAGGCATAAACTTATTGACATAATTACTTATTTCAATATCAGATAATTTGTTAAATTCTACATAAGTTGTTACAGATGCAATTTTAAATTCCATAGTAGCAGATTCAATTACACAAATTGATGTAACAACACAATGGACATTCCCTGATAACATTTTAAGCATATTAATTGCTTCTTGTGTATTCTTAGGCTTGCCTAAAATATTATTTGCAAAAACTACGACCGTATCTGCCCCAACAACATATTTTTTGTCAGATAACTTTTTTGCAACGGAAAAAGCTTTTTCGTAAGCAAGTTTTTCTATTTTTTCATAAGAAAAATCTAAATCATCTAATTTTTCATCAAAATCAGAAGGTTTAATTTCAAAGTCAAACCCTGCATTTTGAAGTATTTCTTTTCTTCTGGGCGAAGCAGATGCTAAAATAATCTTTTTCATTTGATAATTATATTAACACAAAAACATGGCAAAAACGGGTGTTCTAAGAACACCCGTTTTTGCCGAGAGTAACCCTTATGAAAAATTTACGGCTTTGTTGTATTTAGCACTCCTTGCATTTATTGCATAACATGCTGAAGTTAATTTCTGGCTTAGTGCAAACATATTTCTATGCATTGCTGCATAATCGTTCATAGCTTCCATCATCTTTTCAGGACTAACCATTGATGCTATATTATCGTGGTTATCAACTTTTTCCTGTGCATATTTTTTAACCAATAATTGGTCAATATAATCGCGTGCCCCAATAGCCATAATTTTATCCTCCCTATGAAATTGTAATCCCTAAGTCTCTTAATATCCCTTATGTATATATAAAGTATAACTTCATAAAAATATTGCCTTTTATAAACTAAATATTACAGAATGTTAACATTATTAATTATTTGGAAAAAAACAAAAACAAAGTTATAATAATATTAGCTTTGGGAGAAGTTGATGTATAAAAAGATTTTAACAATATTGTTTTTAGGGGTATTTCTATCTGCAAACTGTTTAATAGCGGCAATTGCAGAGCCTGAATTATTTAAAGGAAGGGCTGAAAAATCCGAACAAATAAAAGAGCAAAGCGAACTTTTTACGGGCAAAATTGACACGCTTGATTCAAAAGACGTAATAAGAATGACAGTATCACAGGTTTTAGACTGCAGTTTTTCCCAAGAAGGCGACGAGTTTTTTGCAGAAGTAACTAATGAAGTTTCAGGGCCTACAGGTGTAATAATCCCAATGGGAACAGTAGCACACGGCAAAATAAGTGAATCAAAAGGGGCAAAAAGGCTTGGGCGAGATGGTTCATTAACGCTTGATTTTGACTACCTTATAACACCTGACGGAAGAGAAATTCCTATTGAAGGAAAAATGACAACAAAAGCAAGCAGTGCAAAAGCAGTAGGGAAAATTGTCGCCACAGACATCGGCTATACAGCAGTAGGAGGAGTTGTGGGCGGAATTGTTGCCCTAAATTTCTTCGGACTTGAAGCAGCCATTGCTTCGCAAGGCTATACAGTAGCAGGAGGAGCCGCCGTAGGAGGTGCCATAGGACTTGGTGCATCGCTTTACCGCAAAGGAAAAGACGTTTTAATATCACCGGGGGATGAAATAAGGGTTAAAATAAATACTTCCATTCCTCTTCCTGTTTATAAAGACACGGCACTGATGCAGCATGAAATGTTTTGCGAAGGTTTAGATGTGAAAATAAACAACATAACATATGAAAATGACCCTTTCGGGGAAGCAAATACAATTACATTATCATTAGTAATAACAAACAGAACAAAAATGACATTTTCAAGCTTTGATTTGGCATTGGTAAACGACTATAACTCAGTTTTTCACCCTTCAATTTTCGGCGACACAAAATTAATGTTTACAGAAATCAAACCAGGTGACAGAGTCGCAGGAAGGGTTTCTTTTTCTGTTGACAATGTCAAAAGAAAATTCTGGTTAACTTTCTACGACAGAAGAAGCAGAAAAGCTATTGCGAAAATTTCTATAGACAATGCTTACAGAAAAGTTTCAAACGAAACAAAAAAGAAAAATGAAAGATTTTTTATAAAGAAAAAATCAAACTATTACAAAGATAACGACCCGTTTGAAGCTAACTTCTAAATTCTCTGGTTTTTATCCTGACTTCTTTGTCAATTTCAAAAATTTCTTCAATAGAAGGAATTTTGACTAATTTATGTTCCGAAAGTATTTTTTCTACTATTTCAGAAATTCTGTAGAGTTTGATTTTACCTTCAAGAAAAGAAAAAACAGCCTCTTCATTTGCAGCATTAAGACATACCGTAGCACTTCCGCCCATTTTACCAGCCTCATAAGCCATTTTTAAGCAAGGGAATTTTTCCAAATCAGGTTTTTCAAAGTCAAAACGTTTTGCATCAAGAAAACTGAAGCTTTTTGATTTTATACCTTCAAAACGCTCGGGATAAGTAATTGCGTACTGAATTGGAATATGCATACTCGGTAATCCGATTTGAGCCACAACGCTTCCGTCAACATATTCTACAGCTGAATGAATAAGACTTTGAGGATGAATAATAACCTCAATTTTGTCGTAATCAAATCCGAACAAATGATGAGCCTCAATGACTTCAAGTCCTTTATTCATAAGTGTCGCACTGTCAACTGTAATCTTTTTGCCCATCTTCCATTTCGGATGAGCCAATGTCTGCTCAACTGTTGCATTTTTAATTTCCTCAAGGGATTTATAAAGAAAAGGTCCGCCTGATGCTGTTATTATTAATTTTTCCACCATTGAAATATCTTTTATACATTGATGAAGTGCAGAATGTTCGCTGTCTATCGGAAGAATTTTGACATTGTTTTCAATAGCCTTTTTCATAACAATATCTCCTGCCATAACAAGAGTTTCTTTGTTTGCAAGAGCGATATCAATTTTGTTTTCAATAGCTTTTAATGTAGGTTTTAAGCCTATTTTACCCGATACCGCAACAACAATTAAATCATTACTCCTGTCAGAGCAAATTTCATCTAAACCCTCGTCATCGCAAAAAATTTCAAGCTTAGAAAATTCTGCCTTAAGTTCATTTCTTGCAGAAAGTGACTTAACACAAACCTTTTTCGGCTTAAATTTTAAAATCTGTTCACGTAAAAGTTTAACGTTATCTCCGCCCGCAAGCGCAATGATTTCAAACTTATCTTGAAGTTTTTCAATAACTTCAAGGGTTTGAGTACCTATCGAACCTGTCGAACCTATAATGCTTATTTTCTTTTTCATAAATTAATTGTACATCAAATATGCTCGACAAGTTGCTATAAATTGCATGATAAAAGAAAAAATTTCCATTAGATATTAAACAACCCGTACAAACGCTCTTTAATGTCTTCTTCATCGATGTCTTGAGTTAATTTATTCAAATCCATTGCCATTTGATAATAATCTGCCGCATCATTATTCTTGGCAAGTGCCTGAAGTGCTCTTCCAGCATTAAAATAAGCCAATGTATAATTAGGATTTATTTCTATTGCATTTTGAAAATAAGTTAACGCTTCATCTGGTGTTCCGATACCGTCAAGATAAATTACGCCCAAATTATTGTGTGCAATATCGTAATCAGGATTTAAATCGATTGCTCTATGGTAAGCAACAATCGCCTCTTCAAGATAATCTTTTTCCCAAAGTGCAAGTCCTGCTTTAGAGTAGGCGCGATAATCTTCAGGATTTATACTTATTGAATCGCAATAAGCTCTTATTGCCTTATCCAAATCGTCTTCTGCCATATAAACATCACCGAGAGAAAGGTAAATTTCACTATTGTCGGGATCAAGAACAATTCCGGCTTGAAAAGATGCGACTGCAGCCTCAAAATTTTCTTTAATCTGATAATAAATTGCTCCTAAAGCCTGACAAACAATAGCTGTCCATTGTTTATCTGGGTTTAACTTAATAGCTTTTTGGTAATGTTCAATAGCTTCATCATAAAGTTCTGCCTGAACAAAAGCATAGGCAAGCGCATTGTTATAAAAAGGATTTTCGCTGTCTTTATCAAGTGCAAGCTTAAAAGCACTTAAGGCATGTATTTTGTCGTTTTTATTTAGATAAAGATGCCCTAATTCATAGTAAATTTTAGCATTATCCTCTTCGATTTCAAGAAGTTTATTATAACAATCGATTGCTATATCAGAGTCATCAGGAAAGAATGTTTGTATAATAGTTGCTAACTTAATTAAGACGTCTCGATTTTTCGGATTTGCATCCAAGACTTTTTGGTAATTTTCAACCGCAGATTCCATTTCCCGTTTTTTAACACAAATATCAGCGGTTTTATGATAAAAAAGTTCTTCGCATCCGGTAATTTCTGCCCCTTTTTCATAAACCTTTGCCGCAGCATTTAAGCGATTAAATTTTTCACAAAATTCACCTGCATTTTTATAAGAAAAAATACTAAAATCTTCAGCAAAATTTTTATAAAGCATTTTCAATGATGCCAAATCCCATGCCATCATAAGCGTTCCTGTAGTCAAATAGTACAGGCATTTTGCAAATTCACGAACAGAAGTTTTTTGAGTATTCATTTTTTCAAGCAAAGCAAGCGATAAAATTAATCTTGGACGTGCCGAATTAACCCCTCCAAGTTTTATAGCATTTTTAAACTCGTTTTCTGCAGAATTAAATTCATGCGCTAACTTTAAAAAATAACCGGTATAAATATGTGCATTTATGTTGTTAGGAGCAATAGAAACAGCAGTTTTACACTGCTCAATAGCGGTATTAAGACAAATTTGTCCATTTTCCCACATTAAACTGGCAAGCCTATAATAAGTTTCAGGGATACTCGGATCCAACTTAATTGCGGTAATATAATGCTCAATCGCAAATTGCAAATCCTGATTATTCAGCCTTACTAAATATTTTTCATGATGTTCTCTTGCTATTTCTAATGATTCTCTCGCTTTTTGCAGATTTATTGATAAATTTGAACCCATAATTGCCTGTTCAAGCATGTAAAACTCCCAACATATTGTGTATAACTTAATTTAAGTCGTCAAAAAAGGCGAAAACATTAATAAAATGAACAAAATATACACCATTAGATGTAGAAGTTTACTAGCAAAAATTTTTATATTCCGGTTTTATATAAGAGCATGGTAAAAATGTTTAGAAATGTAATACAAAATATATATTTCTTGACAAACGGCATGCCTTGCTAATATCATGTTGTTAAGAATTAAAATACGGAGAAGGTCTATGAAAAGTTCCACATTAAGAAGATCAAATCTTTCCAAAGAACGGATGGCAATGTTAGAGGAATTAGCCAAAAACAGGCAAAAGCCTTATGATGCTTCACCCGGAGTTTATGTCCGCGCAAGCAAAGAAAAAGAACTTGACGTTCTTTGGCAAAACTTCCGTGTAAGCCAAAAAGAAGACAAATCACCGGGCATTTATCTTGCCACAGGGTTTATCGTCGGTGCGGTTGCAATGCTTATCATGACAACCTTGCTCAGCTTTTCTGTAAGAAGAGATGACACTCAGGATATCAAACCTCCAAAAAGAATGAAAGCTGAAAAAGCAAGATTAACTTTTATACCATCAGACAAAAACAATGAAACCGCAACAAGCACAAAAAATGAGACTTATACGGTTAAAGACGGTGATACTC
This sequence comes from Candidatus Gastranaerophilaceae bacterium, assembly GCA_035354275.1. Classification (GTDB taxonomy): domain Bacteria; phylum Cyanobacteriota; class Vampirovibrionia; order Gastranaerophilales; family Gastranaerophilaceae; genus DAOQAU01. The sequence continues at coordinate 620 of DAOQAU010000006.1, read as the reverse complement.
TTGAAAGTATTATTGTTCAATTCTACGGTAAATTTGACCCTTCAAAAGTTGAAAAAATAAGAGTTGCAAACAAAATGGTTAACCCTAACAAATTACAGATAGGTCAAAATTTAATTGTGCCTCTAGATTAATCTTTTTAAATTATAACAAATAATTATAGACAAAAGGGCGGATTTCTTAAGAAATCCGCCCTTTTGATTTTTATTAACCAAGCGATTAGTCTTTATCTTTATTACCGCCTGCTTTGGCAATGATTTCTGTTTCAATGTTACTTGGAACTTGTTCATAGCATTTGAATTCCATTGAGAAAGTTCCTCTTCCTTGGGTTTTTGAACGTATGTCTGTTGAATAGCCAAACATTTCTGCCAGCGGGACAACAACATTAATTTTTTGAATTCCTGTTCCTTCAATCATTTCCATACCTTCAATACGACCTCTTCTTGAAGAAATATCGCCAATAACGTCGCCCGTATTTTCTTCGGGGACTTCGATTTCAACTTTCATCATAGGTTCAAGAAGGCAAGGTTTAGCTTTTTTAGTTCCTTCTTTCATAGCCATAGAACCTGCGATTTTGAACGCCATCTCAGAAGAGTCAACATCGTGGTAAGTTCCGTCATACA
>DAOQAU010000005.1:1932-60477 GCA_035354275.1 Candidatus Gastranaerophilaceae bacterium | reverse complement strand
AGAGAATAAACCGCGTTCACATCCTGCCAATATAGTGCAAGTTCAAATATAGCAAGCGTAAAAATAACTAAAACAGGCATTATAAAAATAAATTCAACAATGTTCTGCGCGGGTTTTTTAAATGCTAAACGTTTAAAAATTTGCATAAACTCTTTAATATACCTTTCATACTTCTTGAATGAGGGGTAGAAATTCCTTCATAATACTTTTCATACTCTTTAATAATATTATAAGGTAAAACTTCTCCTTTTTGAAGGGTTTGGGCTATAAACTCCAAATAATCATCCTGTTCTTGCCTGTAAAGCAAATCCCTTCTTCTCAAATCTTCATCCGCCTCAAGATGAACCAGCGCATGATAGGCTGTTTTTAATGAAGCATCATTAACATCTTTGGGGAAATTCAAAATCGCCTCACGAACAGTCAATGACTCTGTCAAAACTTTATAAATAAGCCTTGAAACCGATTTCCTGTCATCTTGAATATTCACAAATTCTCCCTTAAACCAAAACGGCCGAACATTCCTTCTCTATAAATTTAATCATTTCAACATAATTTCCGCCAAAAAATTGTGTTGAAACTTCTTTTAGTGCATCTTTTGCCGCTTCTTCTCTATCTAATGTGCTTCTGTAAAAGAATTTTTTGCCGCTTTTATATCTGGCAAGCAAGCCTTTGGCACTTAATCTGTCCATAACGGTTTTAATCGTAGTGTAAGCTCTTTTCACCTTATTTCTGCTTAAAAAAGCTACGACATCCGCAACAGAAATATTGGCATCTTCATCCTGTTTTTGCAACGACCAAATGCAGTTCATAATCTCAATTTCTAAAACTCCGCCTATCATAATAACCCCTTATTTTTTGACCACTACTAACAGTATAGTAATACAAAAAAAACATTTTTCAAGGGGTAATACGTAAATAGTAAATAGTAAGAAGAATTTACAAGCTCATAAACTATTCGACTGTTCAACTAAAAATTACTTCAAATTTGAAAACTCAAAACTGACATCTTGGGGGCCAAAATCAACTGCCGTAGAAGAATCTTTTTCGGAAGCCCCTAAATAAACAATTTGAGTGTTTTGATTGTTCTTGTTTTTGTGCTTGCTGAAAGTGTGTCCGGGCATAGAATCAGTATTTACCCAACCCTTTTGAGCTGCCGATTTGCAGCCAACAGACATAAGACCTACGGATAATAATAATGCGGAAATAATAACAAGAACTTTTACCTTGGAAGAAATCATTTTTCTATCCTCTTGTTATTATAATTATAACATATGTTACAAAAAATTGCTAGTCATGTAATAGAAATTGAGTTTTTGCAATCTAAAATTTTTTAAATTAGAAAAATATCCCCTCCAATTTTTGATGCCTCATTTCTTTTCTTTTTTTCTTGCGATTGAAAAAAAGAAAAGAAACCAGGCAGTAGTCACTCTTCGTGACGCCATTTTGCACTGAAACAAGTTTCAGGCAAAAGAAGGCAAGAAAAGGGGAAAACACGCGAACGAAATGCTCACTTACAGAGACAGGCTCACAAGGCTCATTCTTCGCCTGTTCGCTTTGTCAAAGCGTCAGTGCTTCACTCTGAAACCCTGTACGGACTCTTTTCCGACCATATCGGAGCAAGCATAGATAAAAATCCCCCTTTGAGGAGCTTTTATGCCAGAGTAGGTGAAATGTAATGCCCGAAAATTTCACTGTTTGAGCAAAGCGAGTTTGAAATTTTCAATGGAATGAGCCGTACTTTGGCAAAAAGCGACGAGCAGGGGGTGGCTTTTGGCGGGACCTTTTGCCACCAAAAGGTCCCAAAAAATATTCAAAAAATTATAACATTTTAGATTGCTTCGGGGGTAAATATATTGTTCCCCCTCGCAACGACGTGATAAGAGATTCTTCGGGCTCCGCCCTCAGAATGACGCGAAGGACTTTAGCAAAGTCCAAAATTAATACTTAAATAAACAAAAACTAAGCTATTTCTTCTTCTTGTTCAAGTTTTTTCTTTGTAGGAAGCTTGATTAATTCAGCTTTATTCCTGTTTTTAACCATATCTGCTGTTATAACAAATTTGTCCATGTGCTCTTTGGAAGGAATATCATACATAATATCAAGCATAATTTCTTCAACTATAGAACGAAGTGCCCTTGCGCCTGTTTTTCTTTTTATTGCGTCAGCTGCTATTAAATCAATAGCTTCAGGCTCAAATTCAAGTTCAACGCCGTCCATACCTAAAAGACATTTGTACTGTTTCAAAATAGCATTTTTAGGCTCTGTTAAAATCATTTTCAAAGTTTTTTCATCCAAAGCATCTAAAACCGCATAAACAGGAACTCTGCCGATAAACTCAGGGATTAATCCGAATTTAAGCAAGTCTTCGGGCTGAAGTTTTTTGAGCATTTTTGCAGCCTGCGCCTCTTTTTCTGCTTTAGAGGAAGCTGTTTTTGCGCCAAAGCCTATTGAACTTCCATCGTCTGCACGTCTTTCAACGATTTTTTCCAATCCTACAAAAGCACCGCCCACAATAAACAAAATGTTGCTTGTATCAATCTGGATAAATTCCTGATGAGGGTGTTTTCTTCCGCCTTGAGGAGGAACATTTGCAACAGTACCTTCAATCATTTTCAATAACGCCTGCTGAACCCCTTCACCTGAAACATCTCTTGTAATTGAAGTATTTTCGGATTTTCTGGCGATTTTATCTATTTCGTCGATATAAATTATGCCCCGCTCTGCTTTTGCCGCATCATATTCGGCATTTTGAAGCAGTCTGAGCAAAATGTTTTCAACATCATCGCCCACATAGCCGGCTTCGGTTAAAGTTGTGGCATCGGCAACCGCAAAAGGAACATCAAGCATTTTTGCAAGTGTTTGTGCAAGAAGAGTTTTTCCGCTTCCTGTAGGACCGACAAGTAGGATATTTGATTTTTGGATTTCAACTCCGCCTTCTTTATCTTTTGATTTGTTGTGCCTTAATCTTTTATAGTGATTGTAAACCGCAACAGACAAAACTTTTTTCGCATCTTCTTGACCTACAATATGCTCATCAAGGTAAGATTTTATCTCCGCAGGTTTTGGAATAGTTTTTTCTTCTGCCTCTTTTCCTTTTTCGCCTGCAGCATCTTTATCTTTGCCTTCAAAAAATTCCTCATCAAGAATTTCGTTGCAAAGTTCAACACATTCATCACATATATAAACTTCAGGACCTGCTATTAATTTTTTTACCTGATCCTGTGTTTTTCCGCAAAACGAACATTTTAATCTGCTATCGTCATGTTTCGACATAGGTTTTCTCCTATTTGGACTCCTTTAGAATTTCTTTTGAGACAATTTTGTCAATCATTCCGTATTCTAAAGCTTCTTCGGGGGTCATAATATAATCTCTGTCTGTATCTTTTTCTATCTTTTTAATTGATTGTCCTGTGTTTGCAGCAAGAATTTCATTCAACGATTTTTTAATTCTTACGATTTCTGCCGCCTGAATTTCAATATCAGTAGCCTGACCTTGGGCTCCGCCCAAAGGTTGGTGGATAAGTACGCGCGAATGAGGAAGTGCCATCCTTTTACCTTTTGTGCCTGCCGCCAAAAGGAATGCTCCCATACTTGCCGCCTGACCTAAGCAAATTGTGCTTACATCGGCTCTTATGTGCTGCATAGTATCGTATATCGCAAATCCTGCAGTAACGCTTCCGCCGGGGCTGTTTATGTAGAGCATAATATCTTTTTCCGGATTTTCACTGTCTAAAAGAAGCATTTGGGCAACAATTAAATTTGCCACCATATCATCAACCGGAGTTCCCAAAAATATAATTCTTTCTCTGAGCAACCTTGAAAAAATGTCAAAAGAACGCTCACCTCTGCTTGACTGCTCTATTACTACAGGTACAAAACTCATCTTCTTTTCCTTTCCTTATCCAAATATATTATAACATATTTTCACAATAAATCTACGCTTTTTAGTCATTTTTCTTCGCAGATTTGGCCTTTTTCTCTTTATCAGCAGCCAATTCAACCGTATTGTTTTCGTTCAAAAACTTTGCGACTTTTTCGTTTAGAGCCTGCTGAGACAAAGAACTGAATACCTGCGGATTTTGGCTTAATTGCTTCATAAGCTCCGCCCTTGGCATTTTGTAGGCATCTTCAATTTCTTTTAATTTTTTGTCCAATTCTTCAGGACCTATTTTTATATTTTCAACTTTTGCAATTTCGTCTATTACCAGTGAATTTTTAATCCTAAGCAAAGCTTCTTCTTTTAAGCCTTTTAAGATATTTTCTTCACCTTGAGATTCAACTGCTTTTTGCCATTCGATTCCCTGCATCATAAGCCTTTGTTTGTATTCTTCAAGCAAAGATTGAGTTTCTCTTTCCACCATTGAATTTTGAATATCAATTTTAACACCTGACAACACTTTTTCAAAAATAGTGTTGCTTATGATTTTTGCATCTTCATTGTTTTTTGTTGCTTCAAGATATTTTTGAATATCTGCCTTTAAATCTTCAACGGTCTTAAAAGTTCCCAGTTTTTGCGCAAATTCATCTGTCAATTCAGGTAAAACTTTTTCTTTTATTTCTTTAATTTTTATCTTAAAAATTGCAGGCTGTCCTGCGAGTTTTGCTTCGTGATATTCTTCGGGAAATTTTACTTCAATATCAAATTCTTCACCCAAATTTTTACCTATAAGTTGCTCTGCAAAGCCGGGTATGAAATTAGAGTTTGCCAAATCAAGAGGATAATTTTCCGCCGCTCCGCCTTTTATTTTTTCTCCATTCACCGAACCGTCAAAATCAATTACCACAATATCTGTTTTTTGAGCAGGTCTGCCTACAACCAATTCATACTTAACATGCTGCTGCAAAAGCCCTTCTAATGCTTTGTCAAAAGCGTCTTCAGGAATTGTATAACCCTGTGCCTCAAGCTTTAACCCCTTATATTCACCAAGTTTTATCTCCGGACGAAGCTCAACTTTTGCAACTATTTTTAAATCCTCTCCCAAATTAAAATCATAAGATTCAACATAAGGTTGAGATACAATGTCTAAATCGTTTTTTGTTATTGCATCTTTGAAAATAGCCGGCAACATACGCTCCAACGCTTCCTGCTGAATTCTTTCTATTCCGACATGCTTTTCAACAATGTTTCTAGGAGCCTTGCCTTTTCTGAAACCGGGAATGTTTACATACTCAGAAACTTTTCTGACTGCTTTATTGTATTCATTTTCCGCATCTTTTGCAGGAACCTGAATGTCTAATGTCACAACATTGTCTTTTTCTTTTTTTAAATCAACTTTCATTTTCACGCCCTTTTCTCTTGTCCGGCTTTCATCCTTGCCGCCGGCTATCCCGCAGCCGGCAAGGATTTAGCACTTCTAAGGTCGGATTTGAAAAATTGCGAAAAATTGTCATTTTTCGAATTTTCCCGCATCCTCTTATATCATTCAATTATACACCAAAAAAAATTATAATTGCAAACAAAAACAACTTAATAATTAAAAGGCTGAAAAACAAAGCGGCGGGTTTTTTCAAACCCGCCGCTTTGTTTCAATTTTTATCTGTTAACGTCCGCCGCCATAAGAGAAGGACGATTCAAGGTTGCTTTTAAACATTCCGTCACAACTTTGTATTTCTTTTTCAACCATATCAAGTTTTGTTTTATATTCATCCATTTGCATATCAAGTTTTTTCTCAAGCAGATTAAGTCTTTCTTTGCGCTGCTCCAATTGTTTTACGACCGGATTGTCAGGATCCATGTCTGTACCGACATTCAACAAATCGTTAGTTGACTGAGTCAATGCGATTTTAGCTTGGGTTATAAGCTGAATCTTATATTCTAACTCATTTTTATAAGCTATTAAATACGTTTTTCTTAATGTTGCTATTAATAAACCCATTTTTTTCTACCTTTATCTGACTTCGTTAATTTTATTTCCTCTAAGGAAAGTATGTTGATTATTTTCTGCTATGAGAGATTCCATTTTGTTTAGCTGATGTCTGTGATAACTTAGCCTATATCGAGCCAATTTAAGTTTTTTGTTCATTGTCAAAAAGTCTTTTAAGGCTTCTGCTAAACCATTTATGAAAGTCTTTATAGGATTTCTTCTGAGAAAAAATGACCTTGCGAATCCTAAAAAATTCATAAATCTTTTGAAGTTTGTCTGTAAAGTTTCTTGATACACTTTGATACCCTTTACCGGACCTTCATAATAATAAAAACATTTAAGATTGAATTATTGCCTCATGTAAACAACACACTTAACATGTCTTAACTATTTACAGTCCACCTTGTCGCCTGTAACACTTTGAAAGAACAACATTTGTTCCTTTGTCATGTTAATCGGCAAATTTTGTTCAGACTTTATGTTTTTTGACGTTTTAAACCAAACTTCGCAATAAAAGTTTACAATTTTACCCAAAAATTTAACAATAAAGTTTTGGGTAAAAATTTTATTGAAGAGTGTGCGTATATATGTTCGAATCAACATTTAAAAACCTAAATTTTCTATAAATTTTGAATAGCTTTGCTGTCAGAGTCAATGCTTTCTTTGAGCATTTTTCTAACGACATCGCCTTGAGTATCAAGCATTTTACAAACTGTTTCAATATTTCTTACTTTATTTGTCAAAATAGAATCCGCATTGGAAAGAATCCTGCCGGAAACGTTCTGATAAGCAGAAAGTGCCGCAGAAGTTGTTCCCTGCATCAAATTACCCATAACAATTGCCGGAAGTCCGTATTCTCCAAGATAAGGTGCCGCTGCCTGCATAATGCCGCCCCAACCCGAGATAACACCTGCAATAGGAAGAACAACGTTTGTCCCAAATCCGTAACCGCTTCCCATACCTGCGCCGTAAGCTGCTGCACTTGCCACATCGGCTATTCCGCCTATGCTCGAAGCAAATCCTGTTGCAGAACCTTGCATTGAACCAAATCCCGACAAAATTGAAGATGCCCCGCCGGTATAATCACCGAGCCCCAAATTTATGTTTGCAGCACCTCCGGGAAATCCTGAATAATTACCCAATCCGCCTATCCCAAAGGCAGAATAACCACCGTTAACGACAGCGTTTCCGCCGCTTACAGGTGACCAGTAAGAAGTCCCAGGAATATTCATTGCAGAAGTTCCGCCCATTGTTGTCATAAATGATGAAGGCGAAAATAAACTGGCAACCTGATATAAAAATCCGCCCGCTTGTTCAAATCCTGTGCCCGTTGCAGCCGAACCCGAAACAGTCAAATCACGCAACCTGTCGTAAGTTTCAAAAAGCTGCGCTTTGGCATCGGAACCTGCCGAGCTGAATTTGTTTGCTATTACAAGGTAACTATCGTATCTGTAAGACATTTTGTTTTTCCTTTGTGGGGTATTTTAGAGATGTTTTTTGATAATTGAGTAGTAAAAAGATTTTATTTAATTACTTACCCGCCGAATGTTTTGAATGTTGTTTCGACGTTTTTGTCGATAACTTTTTTAACTGCTTCCATTTCGGTTTGAAGTGCTTGTTGTTCTGTATCAAGCTGTTTTAAACGCAGTTCAAGGGTTCTGTCCTGCTCTTGAATAATCTGTGTTTTTGCGTTTATATCCTGCACTTGCTGCTGATATTTCATTGTATCGTAATTATACTGATTCATCGCATCATTGTAAGCATTTTCATCAGTTATGGTAGCTGAATTCAGAGAAAATGTCGGAGATGAGTTTTCAAGTTTTGCGGAAATAAATCTGCCCGATTGATCCTGTTGAAGAAACGCTCTTTCGGTTGTTTCCACTTTTGTGTCAAGATATGCCGAATTGTATCTGTTAAGTGCTATTTGCCCTTCTATCGCTCCGCCGCTGCTGTTATAGCTTGCATCTAAATCAGATTCGCAAACATAATAAGTTACTCCGCCAAGCTGATAAGAATAAATATCATCACCTGCGACTGCATCCGTTTTGAATTGCGAAGAAGCGTTGTCTGTAATAACTTGGTTTATTGCTGCCCAGTTTGTAGCATCGCCGCCGGTGTAATTATCAAGATCAGCCATTCCGGCACCTCCTGATGATATTCCGCCTATTGATGTATCTAAATCGGTTTTGCATACGTAATGCACTTTGCCGTCTTCACCTGTGTAACTGTATATCTCGTCAGTATCGCCGCTTAAAAATGCTGTGGCAAGATTTGACGTAGGATGAAGTGCAGCTAATTGCTCTAAGGCTGCTCTATCTGCAGTCGAACTGTATGCACTTAAAGTACAAGAAGTTGTACCGTCAGTAAGTGATGTGTATGTTCTTACGCCTACTAAACCACTATATACTATTTTAGGATCTGTTACATCTGCTTGTTGTTTTGCCACGCTGACCAAAGTTAAAGGTGAATTTCCGACATAAGTATAAGTCGAACCGCTTTTTCTAACCTGCGGATTAACCTGTTTTGTTTCTATGCCTGTATAAATATTTGAGTTGTAAAAATGGGTTACGGTGTAATTGTAGTCAGGATCCCCTGCAAGCGGTGAAAAATTGCTTATGGTTTGATTGTTAACGCCATCGCTATAAGTGTAGCTTACTGTAGTATAATCCTGAGTGCTCGGAGGTGTCGGAACCTGCAGGGATAACATTTGGTTAAAAAGCCCCGCACTCTGGTTTGCAAGAGCTGTACGCTGTTGGTTTATCTGTTGACCTTCGTATTCCGTATTGGTTTTTCTGGCGGTTAAGCCTAAGTACCTTGCCTGTGATGCTGCCATACCCATAGTTTTATTCTCCTATCTAATTAATTTGTATATAACCTTATTAATGATTCTTTTCAAAAAGTCAAGAATCTCCTAAAAGCCTTTATTTAACTACTAATAATTATACGACATTTTAAACCCGAAAATTCCTTCTTCGGAGTAAAAATCATCCGTTTGAAGGAGTTTTTGAGCAAAAAATTTAAGCAAAAAATTAAATTTTTTAAGAAGAAAATGTTTTAAAGGTCATTTCAACGTTTTTGTCGATAACTTTTTTGACCGCTTCCATTTCGGTTTGAAGTGCTTTTTGCTCAGTGTCAAGCTGTTTCAATCGCAGTTCAAGGGTTCTGTCCTCTTCTTGTATAATTTTTGTTTTAGCGTTTATATCTTCAATTTCTTTTTGATATTTAAAAGTATTGTAATTATACTGATTCATTGCGTCATTGTAAGCGTTATCGTCGGTTACGGTACTTGAACCGAGAGTAAAGGTCGGAGATGAGTTTTCAAGCTTAGCAGATATAAATCTGCCTGATTGATCCTGCTGCAAAAATGCTTTTTCCGTTGTTTCCACTCTTGTGTCAAGATATGCCGAATTATAACGATTCAAAGCACTTTGACCTTCAAATGCACCGTTTGGAATTATACTGTTATAGCTTGCGTCTAAATCAGATTCGCAAACATAATAAGTTACTCCGCCCAGCTGATAAGAATAAATATCATCACCTGCAATTGCATCTTCTGCAAATTGCGAAGAAGCGTTGTCTGTAACAATTTGGTTTACAGCTGCCCAACTCGTAGTATCACCACCGGTGTAATTATCAAGAGCAGCCATTCCGGCACCTCCTGATGCTGTTGAACCTATTGATGCATCCAAGTCATCTTTGCAGACATAATGCACTTCGCCGTCAGAGCCGGTGTACCTGTATATTTCGCTAGTATCACCGTCTAAAAATGTCTGTCCGAGATTTGACGTAGGATGAAGTGCCGCTAATTGCTCTAAGGCTGCTCTATCTGCAGTCGTGTATGCACTTAACGACCTGGAAGAGCCACCCTCTGTAAGTGATGTATAAGTTCTTGTAGCTCCATCACCACTATATATTATTTGAGGTTCTGTTACACCTGCTTGTTGTTTTGCCACGCTGACCAAAGTTAAAGGTGAATTTCCGATATAAGTATAAGTTGAACCGCTTTTTCTAACCTGCGGATTAACCTGTTTTGTCTCTATACCTGTATAAACTTGAGAATTATGGAAATGGGTCACGGTATAATTGTAATCAGGGTCCCCTGCAAGCGGTGTAAAGCTGCTTATGGTTTCTTTATTCACGCCATCGCTATAAGTATAGCTTACTTTTGTATAATCTTGAGTGCTTGGAGGTGTCGGAACTTCCAGGGACAACATTCTGTTAAACAAACCCGCACTCTGGTTTGCAAGAGCTGTACGCTGTTGGTTTATCTGTTGACCTTCGTATTCCGTATTGGTTTTTCTGGCGGTTAAGCCTAAGTACCTTGCCTGTGATGCTGCCATACCCATAGTGTCATTCTCCTTTGTTTTTACGTTTTTTTATTTAATAACTTTTGTGCAAAAGTCAATTTTGCACAATTTTATAATTAATATTACGACATTTTTGTCCGAAAAAGTCCTTAATTTAGTTAAAAATCATGCATTTGGCGTAGAAAACTTCAACTAAACAAAAATTACAAATTACTTGACATCATAGAACTTTATTTATAGGATTAAATAATAGATGGTCTTTTAGTGTTGGAATGGGGGCTGTTGGAGGATTTGATGAAGTATAAAAAGAGTAATATTCTTCTTTTATTGGAAGAAAAAACCGATGTTTATAATGACAGGGTTGCCTTAGGGATTAAAACCGCTTTAGGATGGAAGGAATTTACCTTTAAAGGGATAGGACTTTTATCAAGAAAACTTGCCTCTTATCTTATAAACGACATTCAAGTTAAAAAAGGCGAGAAACTGGCTATTTTATCCGAATCAAAACCCGAATACGGAGCCTGCGTTTTTGCCTCTGTAATGTCCGGTATGGTAACCGTTCCTTTAGATGTAAAACTTACCAAATATGAATTAAAATCTATCCTTTTAGATTGTCAGCCCACTATTTTATTGACTTCACAAGAAAATATAGATAAAGCACTTGACCTTCAAAAAGAAATTAAATCAATTAAGCATGTAATTTTAATTGATGAACCGTCTTATAACCTTCAAATGCCTTGTCTTTACACGTTGCCAAACAATTATGACTGCAAGTGGCGGCACAGAAGCTCAAAATCAACAGCTTTTATAATTTATACTTCAGGAACAACAGGTGCTCCAAAGGGCGTTGAAATAACTTTCAGAAACATGCTTGCTCAATTAAACGACATGAGCAAAGTTTATTATCACTTTTTTGATAAAAACGAGGGCATTTCCGTACTTTCAATTTTGCCTATGAATCATTTATTTGAACTTACGGTGGGATTTTCTACATTCCTTTACTGGGGGTTGTCGGTTTATTACACCCAAAGCCTTAAGCCGAAAGATATTTTAAGCATAATGAGAGAAAAGGGGATTAACTTTATGATAGTTGTCCCTGCGTTCTTGAAATTACTTAAAGCAGGAATTGAAACAGAGATTGCAAACTCGCCCAAATCTGTCCAAGTAGGTTTTAAAGTAATGTATAACATTGCAAAAAGGATTCCTTCTTATGCAGTGAGAAAAATGATGTTCAAAAAAATTCACGACAAATTCGGCGGTAATTTTAACGGATGTATCGCAGGAGGTGCCCCACTTGATTTAGCCGTTGCCGAATTTTTTGAAACAATAGGAATAAAAGTTTATCAAGGTTACGGGCTTTCAGAAACCAGCCCCGTTGTCTCTGTAAACTATGACAAACGCTGGATGTTAGCTTCTGTAGGCAGACCTTTGGAAAGTTTTGAAGCAAAAATTGACCCTAAAACAGGCGAAATCCTTTTAAGAGGACCTTCAGTCATGAAAGGGTATCATAATCAACCGGAATTAACCGCCGAAGTAATTGATGCCGACGGGTGGCTTCATACCGGAGATATAGGAAGAATAGATGAGGATAGTCACATTTTTATAACAGGAAGACTTAAGAATATGATTGTTTTATCCGGCGGCAAAAAAGTATTCCCCGAAGAAGTGGAATCGGTTTTGGAAAAAAGCCAATATTTTGCAGAAGTTTGCGTTCTCGGCTCCGCAAGATCCGGCGGGTCAAAAGACGGAACAGAAGATATTGTAGCCGTTGTTGTGCCAAAAGAAGACTTGATTAATAAAGTCAAAGACGAAAAAGAAATCAACAGAATAGTAAGAGAAGAAGTCAAATACCTTTCAAACCAGCTTGCTTCTTACAAAAGGCCTATAAATATAATAGTTCACAACGAACCTTTGCCAAAAACTACAACAAGAAAAGTTAAAAGAAAAGACGTGAAGGAACTTCTGAAGATTTAAGTTGACAAAATGAGAAGCCGCACAAATTTCAAAAATGATTAATCAAATTGAAAAAATTAAAAAATAAACAATAATATTGTTGAGAATTTATTTATGAAACAATATTCAGAAATTTATTTAAAAGCTAAAGTTAAACTTGCACTCAACCATTACAAAAGAAATAAAGAACAGGTTTTGCTCATTGCACCGGGCTGGACAATGAGCAAAGATAGCAAATTCATTAAGCAAGCCGCCATTGAATTTGCAAAGACTTTTGACGTAATTTCTTTTGATTTCAGAGGGCATGGCAGAAGTTCGGGATTCTATACTTTCAGCAAAAAAGAACCTGATGACTTAAATGCTGTTGTCGATTATGCAAAAGGTATTTACAAAAAAGTTTATGTGATAGGTTTTTCCATGGGAGGGGCGATATCAATTATTCAAAGTGCCGCACAATCAAACGCTGATTGTCTTATAATCGTTTCTGCTCCGCACAGCTTTGAAAAAATCAAAAACGTTAAGTGGATAAAAGATTTTTTGACAAACCCTTTTAAAAAATATGAATTTAAAAAATGGATTAGAGTGAGGGTAAGTCCGATTATACAAAAAATGGTCAAACCAATTGATGTTGTGGATAAAATAAACTGCCCAACACTTTTTATAGCCGGAGATAACGACACAATAATACTTCCCGACGATACAAAAAGTTTGTTTGAAAAAGCAAAATGCAAAAAAGAATTTGAACTTTTTGAAGGCTGTAACCATGCCGAAGATTTAATTTATCAGCAAAAAGAAAAATTTATAAAAACATGTACAAACTGGTTATGCTCTTGCCTAAGAACTGCTTAGCTTTAACTTTAAACAAAGAGCCCGGCGGGTCTTATAATCCTGAGATCCTCCGGGCAAGATTATTTTAGATTATATCTGTAATAATTTAATCGCCCAAAGGTTTAGTATTTGATACATAATAAGCCTATGGAAAAAAGAATTTAAATACAACAAAAAGTACACAAAATTGTAAAAAAGGCACTTGAGATATTAACAAGTAAGTAACTCCTAAGTGCTTGTATGGTTTCTCATCCCACTAAAATCCTCAAAAGGCAGAATTATACTTTTTTATTTCAAGAATATAACTCAATTAAAGAGTCTTTGAAAATCCATTTATCGGTAGCATACTTTTGTTTAACAAGTTTGTTTACTTTTTCGATGTCTGTCAAAGTTAAGTTATAAATGTGATAATTTTTTTGGTTGCCTTCAAAGTGATTTTGAATAAACGTTTTTAACTCATTGATACTTAAATGTGTTCTAATATGGTCTTGAATGTTTGTTATCGGGCTTGCAAAAGATTTAACCCATCTTCCGCTCTTGTTTTTACCGACTTTTAGTGCAGTTTTAACATTATCTAAATTCGACGAAAAAAGAATTGTGCCGTGGTGCAGCAACCTGTTTTTGTTTTTATACTGTGCATTGCCCGAAAATTTTAAACCCTCAATTGTTAAATCATTTCGCTCGGATAATTCTGCTTTTATCCCAAGTTTTGCCAAAACCTCAATAATCAGAGTTGTAAATTTACGATAATTTCGCAAATCATTTCTTGTATCGTTTATGATAAAAGTGAAATTTAAATTCCCTAAATCGTGATAAACCGCCCCGCCCCCTGAGATTCTGCGCGCAACCTTGATATTATTTTTTCTGATAAAATCTTCATTAATTTCATTTAAAACGTTCTGATTTTTACCAACAACAACGCAGGGTTCGTTTTGCCACAGCATAAAGCAATCCTGGTCGAATTCTTTTAAAAGATATTCTTCAAGAGCCAGATTAAAATATGGATTTGTATTCTCATTTTGGATAAAGAACATTAATTAGTTGAATAGTTGAAAGGTCGAATAGTTGAACAGTTTTCTTCTCACCTCTCACCTTTCACCTTTCACTTTTTCAAGATTTCATCATATTTTTCTTGAATAACATCGGAAACTTTTTTAACCATAGCTTTATGAACATCTGTCAAATCCCTGCAAGAAAGTGCTGCTGATTTGGCAGTTTCTTCTCCGATAATATCACCGACATTTATTGATGCGCTTACTTTTCCGCTGTATTTTTCTGTAGCACGTTTACCGCAATATTTATCGCATCCGTCAACAGAAATTGTAGGATATTCGTTTGCAAATCCTCTTTCCTCTTCTCCGCCTACTAAATACAACGGGAGGCAAATTGTAACCGTTTCGTCGGCTCTGAGTTCAAGCATTTTTCTGGTTGCCAGTCTTGATATGGTTCCGCCGAGGCAGTCTTCTCCGCTGCAAGAAACAACACCTATTTTTGTATTATTTTTATTCATTATTTAGCCCCCTTAATTTTCTTAGCCACATCTTCGGCGATTTCATCAACTATTTTCCAGCCGTCTTCTGTCAGTTCTGTCGCGCTGCCTGCGTTTACACCTCTGTGATTTCTGAAAACATCAACAACTCTGATTTTTTCTTCTATAATTCCTCCTGCTATTTCAATGTTTTTTGCAGAACACATTGCAGGGCAGCCGTCAATTGTAATACACTTTTGACCTTCAACAAGTTTTTTTGCTTCTTCATCACCTGTCACAACGTATGCCAGACAAACTGTTTCGGCATCTTGGGGACATTTTTTTATTGACTCAAGAGTGCTTTCTCTTGCGATAAGTCCGAATGCTTTGCCCATCCCGCTGCAAGGGATTATTTTAACCTTATTTTTTGACATGATATTCATCCACCTTTCTTTTTAAAACACTAAAATAGCCCTCATAATCGAGTAAAAATTCTTTGTCTTCTTCAAAATTTGAAAGCTCTATATCTGCAATCCATCCTTTAACATATGGGTCTTGGTTGATTAACTCGGGTGCATTTATTAACGCTTCGTTAACTCTTATTATTTTCCCGCTTACAGGAGAAATCACTTCAAAAACCGCCTTTCCTGATTCAATTTGCCCCAGTTCTTCAAACTGTTCTACTTCGTTACCTACATTCGGCGGGGTGAAAAAGATAATGTCCGAAAGGCTGTGCTGAACATAATCGGCAACACCGACTCTTGCAACATTGCCTATAACGTATGCCCAACAATCATTTTCATTAAACAAAAATCCTTCTGTTGGGGTTTTGAAAATAAACTTGTCTTTTTGGTAGGTTGAATATTGAATATCTTCCGGCATTGCGAAAGTTTCACCTTTATTTTCAGCTGATGAAGTTTCTTTGAGAGCATCTTTTGTAAGAGTTTTTGCAAGGTTAATTGCCGCATCGTCAATTCTTAATGGTTCGCATAATTCAATCCCGTTATTTTTTGCATATTCTGTAACCGTTATTTTTTTAGTAACTTTTAATCCTTTATCCGCAGCAAGTTTACTCGCGCAACGAGTCTGACAACCGTCAATTACTAACAGCGGATTATCTTGTGTTATTTTTTTATAACGGGCATCAGCGACCTGATATAAAACAGGGCAAATAATCTCGCTTCCTGTTTGTTCTGCTATTTGAAGTGCTATTTCACGGGCTACACAACCTGCTGATTTATCCAGCCCGTTACAAGGCAATATTGCGTATTTTTTATTCATTAAGTTTCTCCTTTTTGCTTTACCCTCGCCCCTTGGGGGAGAGGGATGAATTTTGGCACGAAGTATGAGTGTCTGAAATTCAGGGTGAGGGGTAAAAAGCGAATGACGGTTGTAGTACCTCTCACCCGACTTTCTAATACTCGCAAGCTATTGCTCGTACTGAAAGTCGGCCTCTCCCTCAAGGGGCGAGGCGAAAAATCAAATTACTCAATTTGATTAAGTCCTTTTCGAGTTTGTTTTATTTTTTTGATTGTTTCAGGCTTGCTTGGAAAAGATATTGCATCAGGTCCGCAAGTCTTACTGCACGCGCGACAAAAAACAACGCAGTTTTTCGGGTTTTTTACTATAAGTTTAGGTTTTGCGTTTTCATCAACATCAAAAACTTTGTGAGGACAAAATTTTAAACATTCCATACAATCGTTACATTTTTTGGGGTCAATCGTCGGACACCAGTCGATTTTGTCTCTCGGGACGCCCATAAAAGTATCGCCCGTGGGTGGAAGTATCTTCATATCCTCATCATTATTACTCATTAGTAATCCTCCTCATCTGCATCTAAGCCCATATCGCTTAGTGCTTTTGCTACTTTTTTCATTGCCTGTTGGTTGGTCATATCACGAATATCAAGCATTACAGCATCTTTTTCCAAGTCAAGCCCTGCCTCTTTGAAAGCATCCTTAAACATTTTTCTTTGCATGTTTGGAGCACAGGCAGCTATAACAACTTTTCTGTTGGCTTTTAAAAAATCCGCCAAAAATCTGTCGCCGTCTTCTTCGCAAAGTTGCGGGTGGATAAAAGCGTATTCAACGGGTAATTCAACCCTGACCTGATTAATGAAATCCCATATGTCCATTGCCTGAAATCCGGGGCATTTGCCGGTACAAATACACATTATAAATCCGGGTAGTTCTTCTGTCATAATCGTTCTCCTATTCTCTACATAAAATGAATTACTATAAAATACACACCTGCAATTATAAAAATTCCGCCTGTTATTCTCCTAAACCAAAACTCGAATTTAACCATATTGTTATAAATCTCTCCCAATTTATGTATTGAAAATGCTACTACTATTGCAAAAATTACGACAGGCAAACCTGTTCCTATTCCGTACATTGTCGGGATTATTAATCTTGAATGATATTCAACCGCTAAAGAAGTAAGACTTCCGAAAAATAAAGCCGCAGATACAGGGCAAAAAGACAGTGCAAAAATTACACCAAGTAAAAATGCTCCCAAGAAATTTGAAGTTGCGGCAAACTCTTGGATTTTTTCGTGTTTTACTCCAAAAGAAAAATTTAGTTTAATTACATTCAACAAAAGTAAACCTATTAAAATTAACAAAGGACCGATAAATTTAGTTATTGAATGTTGAAGAAAGTTTGCTACGCTCGGAACAGCCAAAAGTCCGCCTACAACAATAAAACCTAAAATTACATAAGCCAAAACTCTTCCTAATGTGTACAAAAATCCTGCCCAGACTGTTCTGTAAGGGCATTCAATATTTTTTGATATAAAAGAAATTGCAGCTATATTTGTCGCCAAAGGACACGGGCTGATAGCTGTCAGTATTCCTAACCATAGTGCTGAAAGTATTGCTATAACCATTATTTTGAGCCCTTAAAAATTTTTGTTTCCGTAATTATATAATTTTTGAAATCTTGTTCGTTTCCGACTTTCAACCAAACCTTGTCAAGATTCTTCCATTGTTCTTTGCCGTTTTTAGTCTTTGAAATAACAACAGATTTGGTGAATAAATTATATTTTTTAACCATTGAACTGTTTTCGGACTTTTCCATATCAATGCTTTTGTAATTAACATCTTTGTCTTTCATTGATTCAACGGCTTGTTTAGTATAGTTTTCAATCTTTTGGCAAGTTACACATCTTGGCTTTCCGTAAAAATAGTAAACATTTACTTTATCAGCTGCAAAAACAGTATTTGAAAATCCTAAAAGAATTGTTAGAATTAATAATAATTTTTTCATAGCAACTCCTTTATCTCATCTACAGAAGGGATTTCACCTGAAACTTTAACTTCCCCGTCAACTACAAGTGCGGGTGTTTTTATCACTCCGTAATTTATGATTTTTGTAATATCTGTAACTTTTTCCAGTTCGTATTCAATCCCCATTGAGTCTGCCACTGCTTTGACTTTTTCTGCCAAATCATTGCATTTTTGGCAACCGCCTCCTAGAATTTCGATTTTTTTCATGTTATTATCCTCCTGTCAGAAGCATAATAACACTATATGATATAATTGTCATATAGTCAACTGTTTAATATTTCAGGGCATAAAATGAATAAAGAACTATATAAAAAGAAAACAAAAATGATTAAAGCACTGGCAAATCCGACAAGATTACTGATTGTGGATTTGCTTGCAAGCGGTGAAAAAAATGTATCTGAAATTATCGAATTAACGGGTGAGGAACAATCAAATGTTTCAAAATGTCTTGCGGTTTTAAAATCCAACGGGATTGTAAAAGACAGAAAAGACGGAATGAATGTGTATTACAGCTTAAAAATATGTTGTATGGGCGAATTTTTTGTTTGCATGAACAAAATGTTTGAAGAAAATTCAGGAAATTAAATTTCATTTGCGCTGTTAAAACACTTGACTATATGATAAATTTGTCATATAGTCAAGTAAGTAAATTTTTGGAAGTATAAAGGAGTTTAAATATGGAATTTGATATTAGAGAAAAAGTAAAAGAATTTTACGGTGATATTGCAAGTGATGTAAGCAAAGGAAATACAAGCAGTTGTGCCTGTTGCGACGAAATAAGCAAAACTTCTGTAATATATGACGGGGCAGAATTAGACGATTTACCGATAGAGGCTATTAACGCGTCTTTGGGTTGCTCCAACCCCTTGGTACTTGCCGAGTTAAAAGAAGGCGAAACCGTCTTGGATTTGGGCAGCGGCGGAGGAATTGATGTCTTGATGTCTTCCAAATATGTCGGGAAGTCAGGTAAAATTTACGGGCTTGATATGACTGATCAAATGCTTGAACTTGCCAATAAAAATAAAGAAAAAATGGGAGCAGATAATGTTGAATTTATCAAAGGCTATATAGAAAATATTCCTTTAGCCGACAATTCAGTAGATGCGGTCATTTCAAACTGTGTTATTAACCTTAGTTCAGACAAGAAAAAAGCATTATCGGAAGCCTACAGGGTTATAAAAGAAGGTGGAAGATTAGCGGTAGCTGATGTTGTATCTTTAAGAGAAGTTACGCCCGAGCTTAAAAAGCAGGCAGAGTTATGGGCAGGTTGTATTGCAGGAACGATTTTAATTAATGAATATAAACAAATATTGTCAGATGTCGGATTTAAAAATATTGAAATAGAGCCGATGCATATTTATTCAAAAGCTATTATTGAAGAGTTAGTCAAAGACAAAAACGAACTTGCAAAAATCAATCTTGAAGAAATAGACGGGGCATTTGCCGGAGCACATATTAAAGCTTGGAAATAAATATTTGCATAACACATCTTATGGGAATATTACTTATAGATATAATGTTTTAAGTCTAATTTGAATCGGACCTACTCTGTTTTTGACAACTTAAATCAAAAGGAGGTGGCAACACGCAAATTTCTACGGACTTTGTCCTTGAAATTTAGCTGGTTGCATCCGTAAAACTACGGCTCGTTCCTCTCCTTGTTTTTCGTAGTGCTCGAACCCACTGACAAAGCTTCGCTTCGTTTGGGTTCTCACCCTCCTAGTTAAAGAGCCCACCTAAAGGTGGGCTCTTTAACTAGGAGGAGGTGGGATTCGAACCCACGGTACGCTCGTCACGTACGACGGTTTTCAAGACCGCTCCTATAAACCGCTCTGGCACTCCTCCGCGATTTTTCGGCAACACAATATTTTTATCATAACCACACTAAAAAGTAAAGAGGCAAAGCAGATAAAGGCACTCAATAAAAATTCATACTAAATTTTAAGCAATTTTTTTATAAATTTTTACTTTATATCTATAAGGTAGAATTTTTGGTGTTAAATGGGAATTATAAACGGCGTATTAAAAATAGGTTCAACCGGTCTTAGAAAAGCCTTGCCTGCTGTGTCAAAAAAAGCACCGATTTTATCTGAAGTTAGCGCAGATTTAATATCTATAGGCAATAAAACAAGCCCTCAACCCGTTATTAAAAATTTCAATTTAAAATCTGTTCTAAATTTTGTAAGAAATATTTTCTCTAAAAATAAACCTCCTAAAATCGTTAAAATTTCAGATGATTTATTTAAAAAAACGTTCGGAAATTTGGAAGCTTTTTTTAGTAAAATGGGATGTGCACAAGATTTAGTAAATTTTAAAAAGCCCCCCAAATTACTAAAAGGCCTTAAAGAAATAACAGAAATTAAACAAAAAAACCATATTCACAACATTCCCGAAGGTTTGGTTGAAAGCTTCATACAAGAATTGGAAAAATCAGGACTTTATAAAGGAAGAAAAATAAAAGGAATTATTGGAGTAGGTTCAAAAACCGCAGCGTTTGAATTGGACAATCAAGAAGTCCTTAAAATCGCTTTAAGCAACAATCTTACCACAAGACCTCACAACTCATTGTTTGATTTGCCGGTCTTAGACAGCGGAAAGATTGGCGATGTATATTACTACATTCAACCGAAAGCCGACAGAACAAACTTAACCACCGAGCATGTTATTGATGTAATAAATAAAATAAAATTTTCAGGCTACACCCCAAGAGATCTTCAAACAAACAGGTTTGATCAGATTGGACTTTACAAAGGAAAGCCTTATTTAATTGACAGAGAATGTGCAAGACAGGCTGTTTAACAATCGTTTTTATGCTAAAATTATTTTATGAATAAAATTAACGTAACCAAAATGCAAGGGCTTGGAAATGATTTTGTAATCGTGGATTACTGCGAATACGAAAAATCGGGTTTACCTATGGATGAGTTGGCAAAAAAACTCTGTGACAGAAATTTCGGCATAGGCGCAGACGGCATGATTATTCCTGCTCTTTGCACAAAAGATGCAGACATAGGTTGGTTCTTCTACAACTCCGACGGCTCTACCGCACAAATGTGCGGAAACGGCATAAGATGTTTTGCAAAATACGTTTATGACAGAAAACTGGTCAATTCCAAAAAATTCAGCGTAAGCACGCTTGCAGGAATAATCATCCCCGAAATTCTTGAAGACGGGCAAGTCAAAGTTAACATGTCAAAACCAAGAGGTGAATGCACTAAAAATAATCTCAAAATAAAAGGCAGAATTTTTGAAACAAACATTGTATCAATGGGTAATCCCCATTGTGTAATTTTTGTTGACACAGATGAAGACCTTTTGGAGTTGGCAAAAACTTACGGACCAGAAATTGAAAAGCACGAACTTTTCCCCGAAAAAACCAATGTGGAATTTGCAAAGATTATTTCAAAAAATGAAATCGATTTAAGAGTTTTTGAACGCGGATGCGGGATAACTTTAGCCTGCGGAACAGGTGCTTGTGCAACAGTTGTGGCTGCTGTTTTAAATAACTTAACAGAAGGCAAAGTAAAAGTTAATCTTCTTGGCGGGGCTCTAACCATTGAGTGGCAAGGTTTTTCAGACAATACCGATTTTGATGTTTTCATGAGCGGACCTGCTCAATACAGTTTTCTAGCCGAATATCTGTTGTAAAATTTTTGTTTATGATAAGATTTTTATACTATAGCCAAATATAAAGGAGACAGAAAAATTGAAAAATTATGAATTGTTAACGGTAATTAAACCGAATTTAGACTTGGATGAAGTTGATAAAGTTATTGCAAAAATCCAAGAAACAATAGAAAGCTTCGGTGGAAAAGTTTCAAGCACCGATAAAATCGGCAGAAAAAAACTTGCCTACGATATCCAAAAATTCAGAGACGGATTTTTTACAACGCAGGTTCTTTCAATTCCGGCTGATAAAGTAGAGGAATTTAAAAGACAACTTAAGCTTAACGAAAACGTTTTGAGAATTATGTTTGTCGAAATGGCAAAAACACAAGTTACATAATTCTTGATGAGGCAAAGCCGAATCTTAAAAGTGTGTCATTGCGAGGGGTTGAAAACCCCGTGGCAATCTAAAATACTAAAAGGATGTGATTTATGACTATTGCAAAAGCAGTTGTAACAGGGACTGTTTACAGAACACCCGAAAAACGTTTTACCACAAATAATGTTGCTATTTGGGCATTTGTACTTGACATAGGCGAAAAAGAAGAAACGCTTATAAGGGTTATGTGCAAAAGAATGTCCTTAGATGAAGTTGCTTCATCAATAAATAAAGGCGACAGGATTTTGGTAGAAGGCAGACTTGAAGTCGCAACGGCAAAAATGGACGACGGTTCCGAGAGAAAAATCTATGAAATAGATGCCAACACCGTTGAAAAAATGGGCGCAACAGCACCCGTCAAAAACAGTAATAACGAGGAAATAGTCAAATTCGCCCAAGAAGAATTCTCAGATGAATTAATCGGCGAAGACGAAATTCCTTTCTAAAGTGAACAGTGAACGGTGAACGGTGAACAGAATTTAAAATCCTCACCACAGCTCACAGCTCACTCTTCATCAAAACATAAAGTAATAAACAAAAACAAGGAGCAAACAAACAAATGGCAAGAGAAAATTTAAAAGACTTAAAAAAGCACAAAAACTGCAGCTTTTGCGCGGATAAAATCGATTTTATCGACTACAAAGATGCTTCAAAATTAAAAAGATATTTGAATGAAGCAGGAAAAATTATTCCCCGCAGAATTACGGGAAATTGCGCCGAGCACCAAAGAATGGTTGCAAAAGCAGTTAAACGTGCAAGAGAAGCCTCTATCATAAGCTACGTATTCGATTAGAAATTGGAGTGAATATGGATAATAAAATCACGATAAGATCAGACAGAAAAAATGATTACACTTTTCAATACAAAAATGAAGACGTGGTGCTTAAAGCAGGCAGCATAATAAGCATAGCAAACGGCTTGAATGAAGTTGTTTTTCCTACCTGCGCAATGAAAATAATCAATAATCTGATTATTATCAAAGACGATGTTAAGTAATTAAACAAAAGAAACAAAAGGGCGGATTTTTCTTCGAAAAATCCGCCCTTTTGTTTCTTGTCTTTATTTTATTCTACAATTTTCTTGCCTTTTGATTTAATTTCTTCCGAAAGTTTTTTGACAAAATCGTCGATTTCAAAAACTCCGATTTGACCTTTGCCTCTGGCGCGGATTGCAAGCGAATTTGCTTCGATTTCTTTATCTCCGATAACGGCCACATAAGGAATTTTCTTATCTTGAAGTGCTTCTCTTATTTTGTAATTCATACTCTCAGAGCGGTCATCAAGCTTAACTCTTATACCTTCATTGTTTAATTTTTCATAGATTTTTTGTGCAAAATCGGCATGTTTTTCGTTGCTTATAGGAACAAGACAAACCTGTGTCGGCGCAAGCCATGTGGGGAAAGCACCGGCGTAGTGCTCAATCAAAAGTCCGTGAAATCTTTCCATTGAGCCAAAAATTACTCGGTGAAGCATGACGGGGGTTTTCAGCTGACCGTCTTTGTCCTGATATTTAAGCTCAAATCTTTCGGGCAAATTAAAATCAAGCTGGATTGTAGCACACTGCCATGTTCTTCCGATTGCGTCTTTAACTTTAAAATCAATTTTAGGACCGTAGAAAGCTCCGTCGCCTTCGTTAATCTCATATTTCATTTTGCGCTTATCCATGGCTTCTTTTAATCCGGCTTCTGCCAAATCCCAATTTTGAATCGTTCCGACATAATTTTCTTCCGGTCTTGTCGAAAGCTCAACGTCAAATTCCATATTAAAAATTGCCATTGTATCTGCAACAAAATCAATAATTTTATTTATTTCTTCCACCAACTGTTCGGGAGTGCAAAACACGTGCGCATCATCTTGAGTAAATCCCTGTACGCGGGTTAATCCAGATAATGCTCCCGATTTTTCTTTCCTGTAAACAGTACCGAGCTCTGCCATACGCAGAGGAAGCGAGCGGTAAGAGTATCTGTTTGACTGGTAAATCATGATATGAAAAGGACAATTCATTGGTTTTAAGACGTATTCTTCATCGTCTTCGTGAATAAAAAACATGTTATCGCGGTAATGTCCTGTGTGGCCTGAAATATCCCATAATTTTGATTTTGCGATGTGCGGGGTGTTTACGATAACATAGCCGCGTTTTCTGTGCTCATTTCTCCAATAATTCTCGACTTCTTCTCTGACGACTGCTAAATTCGGATGCCAAAGTACAAGTCCGCCGCCAACTTCTTCTCTTGTCGAAAACAAGTCGAGTGCGGTTCCTAATTTTCTGTGATCGCGCTTTTCTGCTTCTTCTAAAAAATTTAAGTAATCTGCTAAATCTTCTTTTGTCCAGAATACCGTTGCATAAATCCGCTGAAGCATTTTGTTTTTTTCACTGCCTCGCCAGTAAGCACCTGCAACTTTTAAAAGTTTAAAAGCGTTGGGTTTGATAAAAGACGAATAGGGAATGTGTGGTCCTGCGCAAAGATCATTGAACAAAACTTTTCCGTCTTTGTTTTTGGTTAAATACAGGGTGGGGTTGTCGTTTCTGTGTTCTTCCAGAAGCTCTGCTTTATAAATTTCGCCCTGCTTTTTAAATTCGGCGATTTTAGCATCGACATCTTCAACAAAATATTTTTCGAATGTGAGATTTTGTTTGATTATTTCTTTCATTTTTTCTTCGATTTTTATCAGGTCATCTTCTGTGAAGGCATGCCCGTCAGTCAGGTCAAAATCGTAGTAAAACCCCGTGTCCGTCGAAGGTCCTATGGCAAGTCTGGCACCGGGAAACAAGGCTTGAACGGCTTGTGCCATGATGTGTGAAGTAGAGTGCCTGAGCACATGTAGTGTTTCGTTGTTTTTTTCCATAATTCCTTCTTTCTAAGATTGCGAAAGATAACTCTTCTTCCGCTCTTATCTTAGTTATAACATTCTCAAGGCATAATTACAAATTTTGCTGCTTTTGTTGTTTAATATTAGATATGATTGAAAAATATGAAAAATATTTAGAAATAGTGGGCTCTTATTTGGATAAATATTTTAAGCAGCAAAAGCCTTACATCCACTGCAAAGAAGGCTGTTCGCTGTGCTGCAAATGCGGAGAATATCCTTTTACAAGGCTTGAAATGCAATATCTGATGTCGGGGTTTATGAAACTGGACGAAGCTTCCAAAAAAACAATCCGCGAAAAAATCTCTGAATTAAAAAAAGAAAAACAAAAAACACTTGAAAACGGAGAAAAGTTCATGTACGAATGTCCTTTTTTGATTGACAAAAGGTGTTCAGTTTATGATTACAGGGGGCTTATCTGCAGAAACCACGGACTTATGACAATGTTTACAAACAAAGACAAAAAAGAAACTTTTCAAATTCCATACTGCGCCAGAGAGGATTTAAATTACAGTATTGTGTACGACAAAAAACGCGGCACAATTTCAAAAAAATTGTGGAGAAAATCCGGCATAAAGCAAGAGCCGCTTTCTTATAATGTAGGGTTGGATTATTTGCTTAATAACGAGTTTACCCAAAATTTAAACATTAATTTCGGCGAACAATTAGCACTTATTGATTGGTTTTAAATCTTATTTTATATTATTTTTTTATTGTTTTTTAGCTTTTGCGGATGTGCCTTTTTATATTGTCCTTTTCTTTCTCTTTGTTGCGATGCAAAGAGAAAGAAAAGGACGAAAAGAAAGAGAAACTCGCGAACAAAATGTCAAAGCGTCAGGGCTCTGCCCCGAACCCCGTTTTTTCGACCTTATCGAAGCGAATAACTATCACTTAACGAAACAACAACAAAGCGAGTGTGTTTGAGCGAGTTTTTGTAAAACATCAAGAGTAATACAAAAATCGTAGCGAGTTCGCGAGCTTGAGTTGAGTTTAGTGATAGTTAATGAGCGCAGATGCAGGTCGTGGCTTTTGCGCCACTTTTGCCACCAAAAGTGGCATAAAAAATCTTATTTTTCCACATCAAACTTAAATCCGTTTTTCCAAACATCAAACCCGCCTTCAAGTTCCATAACAGGATACCCGTTTTTTGCCAAAATTAAAGCGGCACTTGATGCCAGGTGGCACTGCTGATTGTAGCAATATACCACGTGAAGCTCTTTTTTTGAAAGTTCAGACAATCTTTGCGCCAACTCTATTTTCGGCATTGAAACAGCAAAAGGAATGTGTCCTTCGACAAAATCATCAGGATATCTAACGTCTATCAATTTCACTTTTCCTTCTTTCATCATTTCACTCAATTCTACAGGACCAAGAGTATAAGCTAGTCTTTGGGCAAAGAAATTTTCCGCCTTTTTGGCGTCAAATCTTATGTTATTTATATATTCACTCATAAAATTTCTCCTTTTTATAAATTATTCAACTAAAAAAGCTTCTTGACATTGCCGAGAAGTTTAATTATAAACTTATTTTTTAAATTTTGAAAAACCATTATTTGCTGTTTCTGTATCCTATTCCTGCCCTATATGCAGAAACCGAATACAAAAGCGGAAGAACAGGACCTATCCATTTTAAACCCGATAAAAATCCCACCGATGCGATATCGTCAATATGCAGACTCAAATCAAGTGCTTCAGGGTGCCTTTCGCTGTTCAAGTTTGCCGTCATTGAGTGAAAATCTCTTTTTGGGATTTCTTTTTTGTCAAAAATCGGGTTGATAAAATTTTTGCCTATAAAATTTGCAATAGCACTTCCCGCGATAAGACCCACTCCCACGACTCCTGCAAGCATAGCCCCAAATCTTGCGATTTTGGATTGTATTTTAAGCCTGTTCATTGTAGCAAGTGCAATTCCTGCCCCGACATTACACAAAAAAATATTGTTCAAATACTGATAAGTTCCTTCTTTAATTTTATTTGGGAATTTCTTTTTCCAATTGTCTTTGGTCAAAACGTCACCTATAACCCCTCCTGTAATTCCGCCCAAAACAGGAATTAAGCCCAATAAAGAAAGTTTGCCCAACTCCTCAAATGCACCGTGATTGTGGGCATCAGGGATGATTTTATTTATATTTATATCGTATAATTTTTTTAAATTTTCTTTTAAATTTTTAACTTCCTGAAATTTGAGAATTTTATCATCCAAAACTTTTTGAATAAGTTTTTTTGTTTTATCATCGGTAATTTTTTTCAAAACTTCGCTTATGTCTTTCTTGTGAAGGTGCGGAAGTTCAATAAGTCCTTCAATTTTTTTGCCGAAAAGTTTAAGTCCTCTTGTAGCTGCAAGAGCAGAAACGATTGTAAGCGATAATACAGATAAATTTTGAATAAAGGTTTTATATTGCTCGTCTTTGGGTGCTTGAAAACTGTCGTTTATCCCGTAAGCAAGTCCCAGGGCGGATAAAACAACAGGCATTTTTTTATCCAAGTGTTTTACCAAAGCAGGCTGATCCAAATATTTTGCAAAAGTTTGTAGCTTGACCGAAACCATATTACCACCTAATCGACTTTTTTTATGATAAACCAAAAAAAAGGATTTTCAAGCCGAAAGTGTTTTTTTCAAACTTTCTTTCAAAAACTCCAATTTATCGTGATTATCGCTTTCAAAGTAAATTCTCAGCAAAGGTTCTGTTCCGCTTGCTCTGACCAAAACCCAGCTTGAATTGTCGTCAAAATAAAGTTTTATTCCGTCTTTTGTGCAGGTTTTGATTACTTTAAATTTGCCTATATTTTTTATCGCAGAAACTTTTTCAAGTGCGGCTTTAATTTGCTCATCATTTTGCAAATGCAGGTCAACTCTGTCATTGATAAATTTTGTCCCGACCAAAAACCACAGTTCGCGCTGGAGTTCAACCAAAGACTTTCCGATAACAGCCATGGCTTCTAATATCAAAAGATTTGCAAGAATTCCGTCTTTTTCGGGGATATGCCCTTGAATGCTCAGCCCACCTGATTCTTCGCCTGCTATAATGGGATTAAATTCTCTCATGGCAGCACCAACAAATTTAAACCCTACGGCCGTTTCAATTACTTCAACCCCTATTTTAGATGCTATTCTGTCAAAAAGAAGGCTTGCGCCGACTGTTTTTACAACAGGACCTTTTAAGTGTTTATAATTTTTTAAATACAACAGCAAAATTGCAATAATTTCATTTGGCGAAACCCATTCACCGTTTTCATTTATAACCCCGAACCTGTCCCCGTCACCGTCGTTTGCAAGCCCGATTGAATTTGGATTTGATTTTACTTTTTCAATTAATTCCTTTAAATATTTAGGCTTAGGCTCGGGCATTGCTCCACCGAAATTTTTGTCGTGAAACATGTGGATTGAATCGTATTTTATTTCAAATTCATCTAAAATATTGTCAAAATAACCTATTGTGGCAGAATAAAGCCCGTCAAAAATTATGTTTGTTTTTAAAGTTTTTATGCTTTCAAAATCTATTAATTCTTTCAAGTGTTCAAAGTAATCGGGCATAAAATCGGTGAGTTGAACAGTCGAACAGTCGAATAGTTGAATAGTTTGATTTGATTTAATATTTCTAACAATCTCGTCTGTAATTTCATCTGTAGCTGGGCCGGCATAATCGGGAATAAACTTCATTCCCAGATATTGGGGCGGATTGTGAGAGGCTGTAAACATTATCGCACAGGCGTTTTTATGTTTTGCGTTATAGGCAAGAATGGGCGTGGGCAAAACTTTTTTGCTCATCAGAATTTCAAAACCCTTTGAAGCAAGCAAATTTGCGCATTGATTGGCAAATTCAAAAGCCATATTTCTGGAGTCATGCCCTATGAGAATTTTTTTGTCGATTCCGAAATTATCAAAAACATATTTCCCGATTGCATTTGTAACAATTTCAACATTTTGAGAATTGAAACCCTCCCCAACAACCGCACGCCAGCCGTCTGTCCCAAACTTAATATTTGCCATTCTATTGACCTTCCTGTACAATAATAGTAATTATACTAAAAGAAGGCGGTTTTAGCAAATGACGTTTTTAGAAAGAGTTGAAAGTCTTGTATATTTAGGACCCGGCGGTTCTTTTACAGAAATGGCAAAAGATATTTTCTGCCAAAAATATAATCTTGACCCTTATCTTGTCCCGATGAAATCAATTAAAAAAGCGGTTGAATATGTTGACGAAAACCCATATTCGCTTGCGGTTTTACCGATAGAAAATTCCATTGAAGGGACAATAAGAGAAACAATAGACAGTCTTATAAAAACCCAAAACCCAAATATAAAAGTTGTCGCAGAGCTTATAATGCCAATAAAACACTGCCTGCTTTCAAAAACAACAGAGCTTTACAGTATAACCGGCGTGATTGCTCATCCGCAGGCAATTTCACAATGTCAAAATTTTATTCATGATAAACTTCCGCTGCACACAAATATAATAGAAGTAGCAAACACTGCAGAAGCGGCAAAGAGCCTTCAAAATTACAACTTGACTTACGCTGCAATAGGTACCCAAAAAACGGCTGATATATATTACCTGAATGTTTTATTGGACAATATTAATGACGAGCAAGACAACAAAACAAGATTTGCGCTTATCGGAAATTACAATACCCCAAAGACAGGTAAAGATGAGACTTCTATTGCTTTTTCGACAGAAAACAAGCCGGGTGCACTTTTAGATATTTTGAAAATATTTCAGGATTTTGAAATTAACCTGTCTTACATAGATTCAAGACCCTCAAAAACAAATTTCGGTGAATACACTTTCTTTGTTGACTTTGACGGGCATATTTTAGACGACAAAATAGCAGAAGCTCTGGCACAAATCCAAAAACATACCCCTTACTTCCGCTTGGTCGGCTCTTATGAGAAATTTTAAAAAACTTTTAACTTATCAACTAATTAAAATACATCCGTTTTAATCGGATTTTTGAATTTTGTAATATTTGATTGGAAGATAAGTTCAAAATTTCCGACAGGTCCGTTTCTGTGTTTTGCGACCAAAATATCAGATTTGCCTTCTTTCCCTGTGGCTTTTGGCATTTCGTCACCTTCTTCTCTGTTATAATAATCTTCTCTATATATAAACATAACAATATCGGCATCCTGCTCAATGGCACCCGATTCTCTCAAGTCAGAAAGCATCGGTCTGCGGTCTTTTCTCTGCTCAACCGCACGTGAAAGCTGAGAAAGTGCGATTACGGGAACGTCCAATTCTCTTGCAAGTGTTTTTAAACCTCTTGAAATAGCCGAAATCTGCTGAATTCTCTCTTCTTTGCCGGAACCTTCCATTAACTGTAAATAGTCGATTACAATCAACCCGAGATTTTTTTCCTGCATGGCAAGCCTGCGGCATTTTGCCCTTATATCGGTAAGGCTACAGCCCGGAGAATCGTCAATATAAATTGGTGCTTGCGCAAAATCGTTCATGGCATTTGCAAGTTTTTCCCAATCTTTGCTTTGCATATGCCCTGTCCTTAGCCTTTGGCTGTCAACTTCGGCTTCCGAGCAAAGCATCCTTTGAACAAGTTGCTCTTTTGACATTTCAAGCGAGAAAACGGCAACGGGAAATTTTGCCCTTATGGCAACATTTTGAGCAATATTTAATGCCAATGCTGTTTTTCCCATTGAAGGACGCGCAGCTAAAATTATTAAATCAGATTTTTGAAGACCGCTTGTAATATTGTCCAATTCATAAAAACCGGTTGGAACACCTGTCATTTCTTCTCTGTGATTGTAGCGGTATTCTATTTTTTCATAGCTTTGCAAGACCAAATCCTTAACATGAAGAAGGTCTTTTGTTGTTTTTTTTGCCGCAATGTCAAAAATAAGTTTTTCGGCATTGTCCAGAGATTCATCAATAGGGTTAAGGTCATAACCGAAAGTGATTATTTCAGAACCTGCATTAATCAAAGAGCGTTTAATTGCTTTTTCCTGAACAATTTTTGCATAATATTCTATATTTGAAGTTGTTATTGTCTTATAGCTTAAATCATTGATGAAGGCTCTTCCGCCTATTACTTCAAGCTTTGCGTTAAAGTTCAAAACATCGGATACAGAAACAAGATCAATACGCTCGTTTTGGTTAAAAAGCTGAAGCATAGCCTCATAAACGTATCTGTGGGCGGGCTTATAAAAGCTTTCGGGCTTTAAAAATTCAACAACTTTGGTTATTGTATTGGGGTTAACCAAAATTGCCCCCAAAACCGCCTCTTCTGCCTCAATATTTTGAGGTATTAAATTATCATCAATTTTTTTTGCAGTATTCACAGCCATGATTAAATCCTTTTTTATTCGTTTTTTAATTTTAATACATAAGAATTTTTTTTTAAAGCAAAGTGAAACAAAAATTAATTAATCTTGATAATGTTTTTTCTTGCAAATTTTTTTTGA
Source organism: Candidatus Gastranaerophilaceae bacterium (assembly GCA_035354275.1). Classification (GTDB taxonomy): domain Bacteria; phylum Cyanobacteriota; class Vampirovibrionia; order Gastranaerophilales; family Gastranaerophilaceae; genus DAOQAU01. Next base: position 29,442 of record DAOQAU010000005.1, on the reverse strand, counting down.
TAATATAAAATAAAAGATACGCGGGAGTAATTCAGTGGTAGAATGCTTCCTTGCCAAGGAAGATGTCGCGAGTTCGAGCCTCGTCTCCCGCTCCATTAAAAGCCCATTCCATCTTTGGAATGGGCTTTTAATTTTTGTAGAGATAGAGGCGAGAACTCATTTTGAGTTCGAGCGGATTTTCGGTAGGGCGCCGTGTGAGCGTGAGCGAACCCAGCCCGTAAGGTGTGACAAAACCACGCTTTTGGCACACCCCGAATAATCCAAGAAGCGCAAGCGAGCAGAGGCACGAGCACTCTGCCGAAGAAAAAGATTAAGTATCTTTTTCTGAGAGGAAGAGAGGGAACAACAATAATCGGAAACGATGCTTTTCGATTTTGTTGTGAGCGTTGCCGTTTAATGCGAGCGCAGCAAGACAGCCTCGTCTCCCGCTCCATTAAACCCAGTTAGCACCACTTATATCTTCATCTGTTATATAAATATCTGCATAATCTTCAACAAGAGCACGCCTTTTTTCATATAAAGGAACATATTCCATATTTTTATCCAAAAACTTTAATGTTTGTTCTTTTGACAGAGCTTCATTCTCAATCATAATATCCACTACTCTTGGGAAACTTATCATCTTATAAATTTCTTCAGGAATATTTAAATCAACAACTTTTTCAGGATTAATTTTTGCCATAAGTTTAAGAAGTTTCATTGCAATTTCATAATATTTTGTTTTTATAGCGACATCAAATTGGCTATTTCCATCTTTATCCTTTAATTCAAAAAACTTTTTTTTCTCTTTTAAATCAAAATTTGCATCCTTAACATAATCTAAAATTCTCATAGCATTATTCGGATGTTCATCATAAAGTGCCCTCATAAATTGCGTAACACCATTATGATCCTGTAAAAACAAAAGAGTGTCAGGGATAGAAACTATATGCTGTCTTATATTTGTTTCAAACCTTTTTTGATTAACTCTTATTTGATTTAATTCAAAATCCCCGTCATCACCGATATTTGCCATACCAAAAGAAACCGTATCGGGTTTTTGGATTAAAAATGACCTGTTTCTTGTATCTGAATTTTTTAAATTTAGATTATAAGTCTTATATTTATTGTTAAATAAAACTTTCATTTCGCACTCCTACAGCTAATTAATATTTATAAATCCTCTAAAAAAAATTTTTGCTATTTAATTAATAATTTTTTTTTTAAAAAAGCGGCGAGAAAAATTTTTCTCGCCGCTTTAAAACCAAAAGAATCAGGTTACTTAACCAATTCTTTGAATTTTTTACCGGCTGAAAAAGCAGGAACGACTTTAGCTGCAATTTTTAATTGAGCACCAGTTTGTGGGTTACGACCCATTCTAGCAGCTCTTTTGCGTGGTTCCCAAGTTCCAAAACCTACCAAAGTAACTTTTTTGCCTTTAGAAACTGTTTTTTGGATTGTGTCCAATGCAGCGGCAATAACGTCAGCAGCAGCTTTTTGAGAAACTTTTGCTTTTTTTGATACTTCTTTTACCAATTCTTCTTTGTTCATAACGAACCTCCTTTTTTACCATCCTTGACACATTTTCATGAAAAGAAAACCTTTACTCTCTATTCATCAAAAACGACTTAAATTGATGTCAATCTCCGGTGTTTGTACTACCATGCCCCCAAATACAGGGAACAATAAGATTATTATATATATAAATCCAGTTTTGGCAAGGGTTTTTCAAAAAAATAACCCGAAATATTACTAAAAGTTAATAATTTGAAGGAAATAGTAAATGGTAAATAGTAAATAGATGTAAATAAGTACAATTATAATAAATTTAACTTTTCAACTTATCAACTATTCAACTACTTATAATATTCAGGGTTAATTCTGGCAAATTGCACGCCTTTATAGAAATACTGCAAAATCTGATAAGCGTTGTAACCGCTTTTTGCTAAATTATTTGCGCCATGCTGGCTCATTCCGACCCCATGCCCGTTTTTCCTTATATTATCGTCAAAAGAAGGAACTGATTGCAAATACGGCAAGTTTTTTGTCCAAACTTCCGATGATGTTGAAGTTTGTCCGCCGGCAGAGGCCGAATAATAAGCAGGTATTATTTTTAAATCGTAAATCAAAACTATTCCCTTTGTTTCTGAAACTGCTTTGTTAGTTTGCTCCGATTCTGCCGAAGCCCCCCCGTATGCCTGATCTTCGGGAGTATCTTTCAAGTCATAGCCGCCTGCTGCCCTTTTGCCTAAATTTGCAAGCGCATAGCTTCTTGCGGCAATTGCTTGAGCTTTGTGTGCCTCATAAGCCCATTTTGAAGGCATTTCAGAAGGCACAACCCCTTTTATGTAATCTTCTATCCCAACATCATTGACAACATTCAATTTCCCGTTTCTATTGCAGATTATAAAATCACCCCTGTACCATTTATTTTTAACACTTATAAACCCGCCCTGAGAAGGTTTCACGACAACATAATCAGAATCCAGATTAAAATATTTTCCCAAAACTTTTATCGCAATTCCGCTTCTGTAAGCCCTTACTTCATAAGCTTTCATGCCGTTAATTGTGTACAAAAGCCTGTTTGTTCTGCCATTTATAATTTGTGCTTGAGTGGAAGAGCCGATATAAACCCTGTCCATACCTGTCTGCAAGCCTATTTTGATTGCATGGCAGGGCAGAATAAAAATCATTTGAAAAATAAATATTACAAATAAGATTAAAAATCTTTTCATTAATTCCCCCAACATTATTATAGTCAAAAAAAATAATAATAAAAATATAAATCCAATGGTCTATAACAACTTAAACCTTATGGTCATTATTTTTACCCGAAAAAGCTTATAGAATGTCGTTATATGACTTATATTTATAAGGGATTGAGGTAAGATTTTGGCAATAAAAGTTTGTCAGACTAAAAAAAACATTTCAGATTTTTGCACAAATCCGATTTTAGACAAGCCTGCTTTGGCTTACGAACTTTGCGTAAAAGCAGATGCTCTGAGGCTTGCAAGCTTATATCAAGAGGCTGTTTCAAAATATCTTAATGCAATTCTTATTGACAGAAACAATCCCGAATCTTACTATGGACTTGGAGTTTGTTATAAGCATCTTAATAACCTTGATAAAGCAATTTGCGCACTTGAAAAAGCAAAAAAATTAAAAGAATTCGATTCAAATATTTATTATGAACTTGGGATTTGTTATCTGCTTTCAAACCAGAGTTGCTGTGCCATAAAAAACTTTGTAAAATCGCTTAAACTCAACCCTAACAATTTAAATGCTCAAATTCAGCTTGCAATCGCCCATGAAATAGTCGAAGAAAACGATATGGCACTTATGATTTATCAAAAAATTATTGAAACCAACCCGGGATATTTAAAAGCCTACAATCACAAATCGGCACTTTTGATGAGTATGGGAGATTATACTCAGGCAAGCTTAATTTTCCACAAAACGCTCAAACTCAACCCGAATTATAACAAAGCATATCTTGGAATAGGAATCTGCTTTGACAAAATGGGCAAAAATGCCGATGCACAAAGGTATTACAAAAAGTTTTTAATTCAAAAACCCCATTCACAACACGCTTCGTTTGTAAAATCAAGGCTGGAACATCTTAAGACAAAAGCAGGAAATAAAAATTTCTTATCCATAGTTTAGCAACACTTTACAAACATACCAAAATCAGGCACTGCCTGACCTGCAAACTCTATTTCCTATTTACTATTTACTATTTACTATATTATTCCTGAACAACCCTTGCAGGGAAATTATTTCTCAAAAGTTCGTTTGCAAGCTCAAGTGCCTTTATTTTGCTTGAATATGAGCCCACTTGAAGCGTAAAAGCTCCGCCCATGTTTTTTATAAATGGAGTAACTCCCAAATCAGCATCCATTAAAATCCCCTGAGCTACTTTTGCCTGCTCAACAGAAGAATAATACCCCACGAAAACTTTTGACATTTTTGGTGCATCAAAAGGGTTTATTTCATCATTTGGTTTTGGTCTTGGCGGTGTTACGGTTTCTTTTGCGGGTTTTTCTGCAACCTCTTCTTTTGCAGGTTTTTTCTTGGGCAAATAAACTCTTTCATCTAAATCTTCTGCAAAACTGTCAAAATTTTCATCTTCTGCTGAGGCAATACTCTTATCAGAATCTCTCTTGGAAACACCTGCGGAATTGTCTTCCATTTGAATCATTTTTAATCTGTCATCTATAAATCTTTTTACGCCCAAACCTGTTTCTTTTGCTTCCATGTCTGTATCTTCGCCGATTGTAACATCAACGTTAGGCGTAAGCTGTTTGGCAATAGCGGTAAAAACCAGCAATGTCGCAAAAAAAGTGGTTACAAAAATTACCATACTTTTTTTTGAACTGTTTTGTTTTTTCTTTTTATAACTGGTATAACTCAGATAATCCGGTGTTTTCATCCGTTCTCCTTAACTCAGCGCCCGACCACTTTAGTACTTGCCAAAATTATATCATCAATTTCCTTAGAATATTTTACCATAATTTTTTGTGCAAAATCATTTATATCGGAAATTCCCAAATCTTTAAGCCCGATAGCCTCAATCGGAGCACCTTCGGGGTCAATATTAACTCCTATATGCATCAAAACGGAAGTCGAAGATTTTGTCGCAATCGATACCGAAAGTTTTTTGTTATCGATAAATAAATCATCGCCTCTTCTTTGAAGAGTAAATGGTAAATGGTAAATAGTAAATAGATTTTCCAATTCTTCTTTGATTATACAAATTAAAAGCCTTTGTCTTGTAACTCCTTCAATAAGTCCTGTATTAAAATGCTCGACAATGAAATTCAGCATCGATTTTGAATAAATCGGTTCATTATTTATTACATCTTCAATGTCCACCATTTCGGTTAATTTCACTTCACATTCGCCGCAGAAGGCAACAACGGCATCTCCTTGCAGCTTAAAAGTTCTGTAAATCCAATGAGGACAAAGTTCAGCCCCTGTATATTTAATTTCTTTTTCTATAAATTTTGTATGCATATTTAAAATAATTCTTTGATTAAATTTTGGCAATTATTAGCTTCAAGTGCCCTTTTCAATCTTATACACGATTCACATTGACCGCAATGCTTTTGTTTATCTGAATAACAGCTTCTTGTTAAATTAAGCGGTACAGCGTGCTTTATCGCAAGTTTTACTATATCATCCTTGTTTGAATTAATCAAGGGGGCAAGGATTTTGGGGTGATTAAGGGTAGAGTATTGAAGTTCCTGACTTATAATTTCTGCAAATTCTTCCGTATTGTCAGGAAAGGTCTGCCCTTCTTCTTTATTTGCACCAAAAATTATATAATCGTATCCGAAAGAATCCGCAAAACATCCGGCAATGTTCAAAAAAAGTCCGTTTCTATTAGGCACCCACACAGATTTTGCACTGTTTTGAACAAAATCATCCGAGGCTAAATCCTGTCGGCTTACTTTTGGAATTTGCTTATCACCTACAAGCGAAGTTTGCGTAATTTCTTTGAGCCAATCAAGATTAATAATCTTTTGATTTATGTTGTAGTACTTGCAGATTTTTTCAGAGGCTTCAATCTCTTTTTTTGCCGATTTTTGACCATAGTCAAAAGTGAGAGCAAGTTCAATATTAAATTTTTCCTTTGAAACAGCAAGGCTTACAAGAGAATCCAGCCCGCCTGAAAGTAAAATTATTGATTTTATCATGGCTCTTCCTCGCCTGTTTCATATTCTTCAATCATGGCTTGGGCTTCTATTTTCAAACTTTGATCGTATTCGCCGCTTATTATCTCATCAAGAATATCACGCCCGACCATATTGTAAAGAGCTATAAGAGCATTTTTTCTGACTTCTTCGTGTAAATCCTCCAACATTTTTTTTATAAGCCCGTAAGCTCTTTCATCCTCAGATTCCATAAGTGCTTCTATCGCGTTAATTCTTATCAGATGAGATTCATCGCAAAGAGCATGTTCAAGAGCATTAAAAACTCGATCGCTGCTCAAATTAAGTTTACCCAAAGCCTCTATAATTCTTTCTTTTAAAAAAGTGAATTTATCCACAAATCCCTTTTTTGTCTCCAAAATCGAGACCAAAGGATCAACCGCCCTTGCATCTCCCAACATTCCAAGTGCCACGGCAGCGGATTCTCTTACATAAACAGATTTTTCATCCTCATCCTGAACAACGTTAATCAAAGGCGCAACCGCATATTTGTCGCCTATTCTGCCCAAGGCATCGGCACATGCCAGCCTTACTTTATAATTTTCTTCTTTGTCGTTCAGGCAGTATAAAAGCGAGGTTACGGCACTTGTGTCTTTTAAATTTGCAATGACTTTTGCACACATAACACGAACACCATCAGAATTTTTTTTGTCAAAAAGCAAGTCCAAAAGCGAACTTAGAGAAGATTTATCCCTGTATTTGTCAACACATCTTATCAAATACATCAAAATATTGGGGCTTTTGGCAACGGTCAAAAATTTATTGTAAATTGCAACAAGATTTTTTCCATCGTAAATTGACTCAAGATTGTCAATATTCTTGATTAAAATATCCTCTTCAGTATCTTCGGTTAACCTGCACTCGGCAACAACAGCATCCAAGTCCAATTCAATTTTTTTGTCCATTTTTCAAGAGCCCATTTCTAAAATAAAGTTACACTAAACACCATTTTTTATCAAGAGGGGAGGAAATGATAGGGCTTATTAATCCCAGACACCATTTTTATAAAAAAAAGGGCGCATTGCGCCCTGATGGTAAGTTTTTGCTTGTTTATAAAAGATTTACATATAATCTAAAAGACTTAATTGTTGAATAACATTTGAAGCAACAGCCATAGAAGCATTAAGTGCAAGTTCAGTGTTTGCAAGATTTGTGGCTGCCGCTGCCAAATCCAAATCCTGCATTTGTGATTTATAGCTTGTCAGCTGCAAAAGACTATTATTAACGGACGTTTCGGTCATTTTAAACCTTGCGGTCATTGCGGCAAAGTTTGTCCTTATATTTGTTGTGGATGTAATTCCGCCCTGAATTTCGTCCAAACTTGCCCTGATTGTGTCAAAATCAGGTGGAACAGCACCCATTGCATCGCTTAACTGATAAAGAGTTTTTAAAACCCCTGTGCCTGTTTCTGTAGCCGCATCATAACTACCCAGAAGTCTGTCGCCCGGAACGTTTATAGGCGCAAGAACTCCATCAGATATTTCAATATTCCTTTGATAAGGTCCGTCTTGAGGAGTTCCCGTATATTCAACTCCGCCTGTTGAAACTGCTTGAAAAGGGGTAGTTCCGGTATTTGTACCGGCAAAAATGTATTGTCCGTTATATTTTGTATTGCCTAAACTTATTACATTCTCTATTATCTGATCAATTTCAACCTTCATGCTTTGAAGATTGTTTGTTCCGTTTGTTTCGCTTGCTGCCTGTACCGCAAGGTCATTTGCTTTTTGCAGGCTTGAAGTTATTGAAGCAAGAGAATTGTCCAAAACGCTTAGCTCGTTTTGCGCCATAGACATATTATTCAAATATCCGTTAAGTTTGCTCATTTGCCTGTTTATATTCAAAATATTCATTGAATCTATGGCATTATCTGAAGGTACAAGAATCTTTTTCTGTGAAGCAATTTGCTGAGAAATCTCATTATACTTAATTTGATTAGAAAAAATATAATTTAAATTAGCGTTATTTGTTGCCTGATTTGTGGTTCTTAAAATCATTTTTTATTCCTTTCTATCTGCCCAAATTTAACAATACATCAAGAAGATCGTTACATACACTGTAAACTCTTGCAGATGCCTGATATGCGGCTTGATATTTAGTTAAATCAATAACTTCTTCGTTAATATTTACACCCGTTGCCGAAGATAATTGGCTGGAAACTTGTGATAATACTGCCGATTGACTTTTTAAGCTTGAATTAATGCTTGCAGTCTTTAAGCCTATATCGCCGACCATTTGTGACAAAAAGCTTTCTGGTGAAAAATTATCAAGTTCGGATGAACCGTTAGTTCTTACATCTAAAACCATTAACATGTTAGAGTTGTTACCTATTGCACCTGCACTGTAATTAGGATCTGTTTTATCAAGTCTTGCAGCAGCAATAAGATAAGGATCTTCTAAAATATCTGAATTTACCCTTATGTTAAGAGCGTTAATTTCTTCTCCGTCACTGCTTTCAAATATATTTTCGGTAGCATCTGTTAACAGCATTGTGTCTTTATCTATTGCAAGAGATGTTTTGCCATCTATAACCTGCGTTTGTATTCTGTTAATAATATCTGAGAAACCTTTGGCAAGTTTGTCCAAATTTTTCATAGTAGATTTTATTGTTAATACATCTCCTTCTTCGCTTGCCATATCAATAACCGCGCCGATAGAGCCGGAGTTAAGATAAGAATTTATATTGCTATAGACAACCTCGCCTTGAAGGTCTTTAACCCTGATTATTGCAGGTTCTGATTGACTGCCGGCCACCACATCCAGCGTTCCTGTCTGCTGAGAACCTTTTATCATCTCAATTCCGTTAATTGACAGGTTGACCGAGCCGTTACTGTTTTCCACAATACTTACAGGAACTAATTGAGAGAGTTCTTCAATTAGCTGATCTCGGGTATCAAGCAAGCCGCTTGGAAGCATACCTGGAGAGCTTATTTTTACAATATCGGCATTGGCTTTTGCTATCTCTTGCAATTTCTCATTTGCCAATGTAGTCAAAGAATAAATTTTTGAGGACTGAAGGGAACCGAATTCATTAACATCCCCGACAAGAGCGGTTCTTGCATCTTTAAGACTTGAACCCAATTCATTAAATTTCATTGCAACGGTTTGCACCTGCTGGGCATAATTTTGTCTTGCCGAAATATCAGAAGGATTTAAATTAAGAGTTTGAGCTGCTTCAAAAAAGCTGGTAAATGCTGCCTGCAGACCTGTTCCGTTTAATTCATTCATAATATCTTCAACGTTGCTTGCTATATTAGCTGCCTGATTCAAATAATTATAAAGAGAATTTTGTTGCCTGTAATATGATTGCAGGTAAGCATCCGTATATCTTTCTACCCTGTCAATATTTACACCTGTTCCTGAATATGCCTGCAGATAAGCCGAGCCTCCAAAAGAGGTATGATTAACGTTTGCCGATAAACAAACTCTCTGCCTTGAATAGCCTATAGTATTAACATTTGAAATGTTATTTGACACAACATTAAGTGCGGCTTCGTTAACCAAAAGTGCCTGTTGGGCTATATTCATACTTGAAGTTAAAGACATTTTTTTTCTCCTATTTTTTAAAGCCCTAAGCTTCTTCCACTATTGAGCTTATTTCAATTTTTTCGTTTCCTATAGTTTTACCGTTGCTGTTATACTGATTAGGCGGAGGCAAAACCGTATTGACAATTATGTTGAGTTTTTTGCCGACCATAACAAGTCCGTGTTTTATCAAATCCAAATTTGTCTTTTCATAAAGCGAAAGTGAACTTGAAAGTACATTCAACTTAACTTTTTGTTCGGTAAGTTTTTTTGCAAGAGTGTCGTTTGAAAGTTTAGCTTTATCAATAACATCAGATATTGTAAAATTTTCATCCCCCAAATATTTTGCAACTTCTTTTCTTTTGGAATTCAGATTCCTTATATTTTTCATGTTATCGACTATTTTTGCATCAACATCCCAAAGAACGTCGCTTTTTCCCTGAATCAAAATAGCCTGTTTAAGCTTATAAAGGTCTTCCATATTTTCATAAGCTCTTATTTCTTCATCAATTGCTTCTTCAAATTTTGTCAAAGTATTATCAATCATAATTTTCTCCGTTAAGCTACGTAATCAGCTATAACGCTTCTTCCGTAAGTAACTCCGTATTTTATATCATCATCGGAAATATTTTCTTCTCCTATGCTTTGTACAATTTGCTTAATTTCTTCCATGTTCTGTTCGGCAATAAGATTTTCCTGGTTAACCCCGATTCCATCTGAAAATTCCGGAATTATTTGTTCAGGCACTTCTGCCTGCAAAGATTTAAAAGCATTTGTCGCATTAAGATATTGAATGGGATTTACTCCCGATATTCCTATTGAATTTACCATTAATTTACCTTCCTAGTCTTTTAAATGTCTTTCCATTTGCTCATAAATTTGTTTTGCAAATCCGAAAGAGGTTTTAGGATTGCTTGCAAGTTGTCTTCCAAGTTCGTTGTACATATAAGACTTAAATTTATCCAAATGTTTTGTTTCTTCTCCGAAAATTCCGTTTTCTCTGTCAACTGTTTCATCCATAAGGCTGAACATTTTTGAAATAAAAATACCTTCAAATTCCGAGGCAACCTTTTTCAACTGTTCTTTTGAAGAAGGCGTGTCTTTAATACGGTTAAGAATTTGCTGCTCGCCGCTTACCGTTTCTGTCATATTTGCATAGTTTAAAGGATTTATTTCCATTCTTACCTCTTAAATTATTATCAGCTCTGCCTGAAGGCTTCCTGATTTTTTCAAAGCCTGAAGAATAGCTATCAAATCAACAGGAGTTACCCCGATTGAATTAAGAGCCCTTACAAGGTCGTTCAGATTACTATTTGCCGGAATTGCAATAACGCTTCCCGGAGTTTTGTTTACAATAATTTCAGAATTTGAAAACCCTACAGTTGAACCTTGCGCAAAAGCATTAGGCTGGGAAACTTCGTTTGTTGTTGTAACCGTTACTGTCAAATTCCCGTGAGCGACCGCTGCGGGAAGAAGTTTTACATCTGCACCCAAAACGACTGTTCCTGTTCTTTCGTTTACTATAACTTTAGCTTTTTCCATTGTGGGATTCACTTCAAGATTTTCAAGTATTGATAAAAACCCAACTCTGTCATCTTTAAATTGTTCAGGAACGGTTACCTGAACGCTTGTTCCATCCAATGCTTTTGCAGGAGCAATAACACTGGATATAGTTTGGGCTATTCTTGAAATAAGTGTATAATCTGCATTATCTAAAGAAAGGGTAACGGTGTCGGCATCACCGATATCTGTTACCATATCTCTTTCCATAATAGCACCGCCGGGTATTCTGCCGGTTGTGGTAATTGTTGTTCTGGTAGAGCTCCCGCCTGCTTTGGCATTAACTCCGGCAACAGAAAGAGGGCCTTGTGCTACTGCTATCGCCTCACCGTTTGGTGCTTTTAAGATTGTCTGAACCAAAACACCGCCTTCCAAGCTTTTTGCATCTGCCATAGTAGAAACCGTCACATCAATTCTATCCCCGTTTTTTGCAAACGGCGGAATTGTTGCCGTTACGATAACCGCTGCTGTCGAACCTTTTTGAATATAGTTTTCCTGTTCGATTACCGTGCCTAAATTTAACAACAGCATCTTGTTTGTAATCTGAGTTGAGCGTGAGTTGTCCCCTGTTCCGGGAAGACCTACAACTACGCCATAGCCTATTACCTGATTGTCTCTGACCCCTTTTACATGGGTTATATCCATAATTCTTACGGTGGAATTTATTGCGCTTGCGGGCATCACCGTCAGTAATAATGCAAGTGCGCTTATTAACACCTTTTTAATTGTCGTTATCATTTTTATGTCCTCCACCATTTTATTTTCGATTTTATTTATTAGAATAAGTACCTTATAACTCTGTTTATTATGCCTTCGTTTCCTGAGCGTGAGATTGAACCTCTACCGGAAGATGCGAACTGCAGATTTGCAACATTTTTAGAATAAACCTGACCTGCAGCATTTATCCATCTGGGATCGACAACGCCGGAAACAAGCAAGTCCATTCTTTCATTACCGTTTACAATAGTTTTTTTGCCTTGAACAACAAGATTTCCATTCGGCATTTGCTGAACTACCTGCACTGCAATCATATCCCCGAAAGACATATTTCTGGAATTGGAAGCCGAACTATCTACCTCGTTTGACCCGCCGAAATTGTTTATATTACTGTTTATAACATCTTTACCGATAAAAGAATTTATTAAATTCGAAAAATTATCTTTAGTGGTAGATTCTCTGGATGCGCTATAAGTCAAGCTGTCGCTTATTTTTATACTTTCGCTCATTATAATCGAAATTAAATCTCCGACTTGCCGAGCTTGAACCCCGCCGTATAAAGATTTTGGCGCGGGCGAATAAGTCTGAGAAGCCCCGAGTGTAAACAGGGATTCAGCACTCACATAACTTACCGTAGCCGCTAAAACCGCTAACACTATTAAATTTTTCTTAAATAACTTCATATATTTATCCTTCTCACGTTTTCTTGTTTTTATTTTCTCATCTTTTGGATTGCCGCGTCGCTTTGCTCCTGGCAATGACATACTTCTAAGGCTCATTCTTCGCCGAGAATTATGTCACATTTCAATTAATACTTTATTTTCACCTATAATTTTTCCTGTATATATTTTCTTGTAACTTTTGTTTTCAACTCCGATATAATCTCCAGTCATCCCGTCTGAAAGAGCTATGGCATCAACCGATATTAAAATGTTGTCTCTTTTAAAAAAAGCTGTTATTTCTGAATTTCTTTGGACATCGGGTCTTAATTTTACAAACCTTTTATCTATAATTTCACCTTCTTTAAAAGTTTTTTTGGTTATTATATCTTTTCCAAGCATATTTTCTGTAAGTGCATATTCTAAATTATAAGAAACCTCCATCCTTTTAATTTGGACCATGCTTCTTGTAAGACTTTTTTCTCGGGCAATAAAATCTGCGGCAACCAAAACATCTTTATAGGCTTTTACATCTACAGGAGCGTTAAAAGTTCTGACAAATTTGTCATTGACATAAATATTAACCTTTTTCAAATCTCTTGCCATGAATTTATCGACATTTGAAGTCACCTCAAAGCGTACTTTCCCGTCAGGAAGTGCCATATCCTTAAAAGGAACCGCAAGAACAGTTGCTTTTAAATCTGCGTCTGTGTATTTTTTGTAAGATTCAATAACCTGCTGGGTAATTTCATTCTTAACCTCATCGGAACTGAAAGTACGCGCCTGAGTCTTAAGCGCACTTAATGTCAAAATTGTTATTAAAGCTAAGTTAATGATTTTTTTCATAATTTTATGCCAAATTGTTTGTTTGTTTCAAAATTTCACTTGAAGAATTAATTATCTTTGAATTCGATTCAAACGCTCTTTCTGCTTTGATAAGACTTATAAGTTCATCTACTATCTGAACGTTAGAACCTTCCAAAAATCCCTGTTGAATAAGTCCCATACCGTTTTGCCCGGGGGTATCCTGAATAGGACTGCCTGAGCCGGGAGTTTCAACATAAAGGTTATGCCCCACAGATAAAAGACCCGACGGGTTTTGAAATTTAACCAGCTGAAGCTGTCCCACGATTTGCTGAGTTGTGTTTGAGCCTATTTTTACCGAAATATTCCCGTCTTGAGTTATATTAATTTCTGAAGCATCTTGAGGGATTGAAGTTTGAGGCTGAACCAAAAGGCCGTCTGTAGTACAAAGCTGCCCCATAGCATCAACTTTAAATGCACCATCTCTGCTATAGGCAAGAGTCCCGTCTTCTTTCATGATTTGGAAAAAGCCTTCGCCTTCTATTGCAACGTCGAGATTTCTTCCGGTGGAAATTGCAACACCTTGACCAAAGACTCTGGTTGTAGCAGCTGTTTTGACCCCGAGCCCCATTTCTATACCGACAGGTTGAAATGTTCCTTGATTAATCATAGCACCGGGTGTCTTGACCGCTTGACTGAGCAAATCCTGAAATTCAATGCGCGATTTTTTAAACGCCGTTGTATTCACGTTTGCGATGTTGTTGGAAATCACGTCCAGATAATTTTGCTGGGCAATCATCCCCGTTGCTGCTGTTGTTAATGCTTTTAACATTTTTATTCTCCTATGTTATTTTAGCCTCTTATTCTTCCTAGCTGAAGAGCGTTTGATATAGTCTGTGAGCCCATTTTAACCATTTTTGAAAGTGCTTCATAGTTTCTTGAAGTGTTTATGGAATTAATCATTTCCTGAACCACGTTTGAATTGGACATTTCCAAAGCACCTTGCTGAATAGTAAATTTTTCTGCTTTAAGCTCTTTATTTGTGGCTATATCTGTAGGTTTAAATTTTGCACCGCCGATTGCTGTCATGTCTTCTTTGTTTGAAAAATCAAAAACACCGACCGTTTGCATATTAACCTGATTTTTTTCGTTATTTACCTGAATTTTGCCTTTTTCTCCAATAATCAAGTCGTTTAGCGAATGCATTTTTAAACCGTCAAGACCTATTCTTATTTTTTGGCTCTGATCATCAAGAACAAAATCTCCGTCTTTTGTAACCAAATACCCGCCGTTATTAAGAGTAAAAGAGCCGTTTCTTGTGTAAGAAACTTCTCCGTTATTATTTTTTATTTTGAAAAATCCGTCACCTTCTATTGCTAAATCAAAAGTCCCTCCGGTGCGGCTCAAAGCACCTTGCGAAAAATCATAAGTAAGCTTTTCGACTTGACTTCCTATACTCAATTCACCCAAAGTTTTGGCTTCATCGGTGTCTGCCGATTTCTCAACAACAGCAGAATCATATATGTTTTTAAATACCATATTTTCTTTTTTAAAACCTACGGTATTAACGTTTGCAATATTATTTGCAATAGAATCATTTCTGTCGATTAATGCCTGCATACCGTTTGAAGCAGAGGCAAGTCCTCTTAACAACATCTAAGCACCTCCTTTGGTACGTTGGTACATGCTCATAATGCTTTTTACATAATTTTGGGTTTCCTGATAAGGCGGAATCCCGCCGTATTTTTTGACCGCGCCGCCACCTGCGTTATATGCCGCAAGTGCAAGTTCTTTGTTCCCGCCGTAAGTCTTTAAAAGGTTTGAAAGCATTTTTGTGCCGCCTTTTATGTTATCTTCGGCATTGTATGGATTTTCAACTCCAAGGCTTTTTGCAGTGCCCGGCATTAACTGCATTAATCCCATCGCACCGCAGCGCGAAGTCGCTTTTTCATTAAAACCTGATTCTTGTTTAACAACTGCTTTGACAAAATCCGCATCAAGATTATTTTTGGCTGAATAAACATCTATCAGATTGTTTATTTCGGCTTTTGAAACATCTTCACCGTTATTTATTCGCATATAACCGTCTAAAATACTTTGAAATTCACTGTCGGGTTTATTTAATTCTCCCGAAAGTGCCTGAAAATTCCGCTCTATTGTATTAATGCGGTTTAGCGTTATGTCAAGTCCCGTAATCTCTACGGACATACCTTACTCCCCTGCTTTTTAAACTTACCTCCTGCATCCAGCTATTAATCTGAATACACCTTACCTAGATATAATTTACTATATATATACGTTTGTTATCATCAACCGTATGGTTGAATTATTTCTTGTGTTCTAGACCATGTGGTCAAGAGGGGCGAATTTTTTTAAAAAAAATTCGCCCCTCTTTGACAAAATATTTTGTCCGAGTTAAAATCAACGTGTTTGCCGAAAAAATAACCCCCTTTTATTAAATTTTCTTAACAATAAACAAAATTAAGGCAATTATTTTTTTCAGGTACCTTTAAACACTTGTAAACGATTATAGGAGATTTTATCGTGAACATAACCCCCATAAACAACTTTTCACAACAAAATAAAAAGAATCTTAATTCAACACCGTCTTTTGGAATTGGCTTTCATTCAAGTGCCAAAAACTTTTATAAACAAGTAAGACCTGAGCTTCCGCTTGAACAAAGAAAAGCTGTCAAAGAAGTTTTAATGCATTTAAGACAAAATAAAATTCTTCCTGATTGGATTATAGGCACCGCAGAAGATAAACAAGGCTTTCACATAACAGCCCTTAAAAAAGGTTCAGAACACCTTGTTGACAAACCTATAAGTATTTGGCACTTAACCGAACCCTCTGCCTCTGCTTCTGAAAAAGTACATGAATTATTAACTTGTTTAAGAGACGACTTGGACTTTTTTACCAGAAGACTCCATACCGCTTTTGAAGAATTGCAAAGTAAATTTGATTTCAAAAAAGCCCGTGAAAAAGCTTTAAAAGAACAACAAAAGCTTCAAGATGAATTTTTTAAAAAACACCCTCACTTAAAGGATGTAATATTATAAAAAGCAATAGTAAAGAAATATTAAAAAAATATTTAAAACCAGCAAATAATTGATTTATGATTTTTATATAAATGTTTCACTAACTGAGGTTTCAAAAATGAAAATATCAACCGTAAATGCCTTCTATCAAAACCAAAATAATTACAGTAAGCACTCTAATCCTTCCTTTGGGATTCATTT
The DNA here is from genome assembly GCA_035354275.1 of Candidatus Gastranaerophilaceae bacterium. Taxonomy (GTDB): domain Bacteria; phylum Cyanobacteriota; class Vampirovibrionia; order Gastranaerophilales; family Gastranaerophilaceae; genus DAOQAU01. Next base: position 13,250 of record DAOQAU010000005.1, on the reverse strand, counting down.
AGGAGAACACTTTAAAGAAACCATTGGTTTTATGTCTGATAGAAAAAGTCTTTCTAAAAAATCAAAAGAACTTATTAAAAAAATTGATAATAATCACAATTTTGATGACTGGATTTTAGATATTAACAACAGTGGCAAATATTTAACACTTTTCCCGACTGTAGCATTGCCTTATAAAAAATATCTGCACGCTTCTCCTGTTGCAGAAATTCATGGCGAGTTAATGGAAAATGCCCTTGAAGAATTTTTGGAAGCTTCATCGGCAGAAGAAAAAATAACTTTGGCTAAGAAAGATATAGCAAGTCAGCTTAAATATATTGAAGAACATGGGAAACAACACATTGATACCAAAAGCTTTTTAGACACTCTGAATGCAATTTAAATCCCCTTGAGGGCACGGAAAAATACAAAAATTTACAATTTTTAGTGTTTTCCGTGCCCGACCTTAAGAAGGTAAACGCCAAGCACAGCCTTGGTAAAAGGGTGGCTTGGCGTTTACTGGACTATGGAGGTGCGAGAAAAATTCCTAATTTTTCCGCATCCTCCTTTGTAATTATTAATAATTTCCTCTTAATATTTGAGCAAAAAAAAATCTTGTTTGGTATTATACATATATGAACATCTTTAAAACATTTGACATATTTTTACGAGAACCTCTGAGCCTTTTCAGAGACAAAATAATTCAGATTGTCGGAATAAACTCGGGCGGTTCAAAGCGTGCATCGGTAAGCGCAGAATTTCTCGACAAAAAAACGCAAATTACTGTTTATAACAGCGATAAAATGTATAATCTTTTAAGAACTGTTTTATATAAAAAAGAGCTTCAAAAAAACAACCAGCTCCAAAAAAATCAAAACGTTTTAGTCGGACAGCTTTTAAAAAGATATTAATTACAATATAAAAATTGAGAAGTAATGAAACAATTAAGTGCAAAGTTTATAGTAAGTGCGGAGAAATTAAGCCAGTGTCCCGATTTTAAGCTGGCGGAATTTCCTCTTTTGGGACGCTCAAATGTGGGAAAATCTTCTTTCATAAACGCCCTTGCAAACAACAATAAAGTCGCAAAAACTTCCAACACTCCGGGCAAAACAAGGCTGATAAACTTTTTTAATTTTTCAGACAAATTTATCATTGCAGACCTTCCGGGCTACGGCTATGCCAAAGTTTCAAAAGAAGCCCAGGATAAATGGCAAAAATATTTGGAAGAATACATTCTCAATCGCCCTCAAATTAAATGTTTAATCCAATTTATCGACGCCAGACACGACATTCAAAAAAACGATTTTCAAATGAGACAATGGGTTTTAGCCCACAATTTACCCGTGATGACAATAGTTACAAAAATAGATTATATCCCAAAAACAAAAATCCAAAACGTTTTAAATGAAGTTCAAAAAGAATTTGGCGGAGTTGTCTTGCCTTTTTCTGCAACAGACAAACGCTACTGCGAAGAAGTTTTGTCAACGCTTTTGCAGGAAGCAAATGAAACTAATTAGTTGAAAAGTCGAATAGTAGATAAGTTGAACAGTTTTATACTCGTCGCAAAGCGACAAATTGAACTTATTCACTTATTCACCTATTTACTTATTCACTTAAAAAAATCCGTTAAATAGTGGAGTACATCGGGCAAAAAATATTCTAAACTGAGCATGGGATAATTAGGGAGAATTGTCTATGGCGGTTAATGTTGCTAAATTCAGCGATTTTGCGGAAGAAGAATTCTTTCCGCAAAACAAAGGCGAAATTTCCGATTCCATTACCCAAAACTGGACAGAACAGGCTCTTGAATGTTACAGACTTAATTGTGACTGCTCAAAGTGTTCGATTTCAAAAGGGCAATACTCATTTGCCTGCCAAATGCCAAAAGTTTTGGAACTTCTTGTAAGTATTGCCGGAAAGCCTTCTGTTGCAGAAATTTAAGCTATTTTTTTGTTTTTTAATAGCCACATGGGTATTAATCGATTGAGTAATTGTTTTGCATTTTTTTATAACTAGTATGGAATTAACAATTATAATTTGAACATGCATTGGAGTCCGAATGAGGATTTTTTTGACGCTATCAGTAATATTTTTTTTACTAAGCGCAACACCTTGTGAGGCACTTTTCAGCAAAAAAGATTATAAACAAATATTTATACAGAGCGCACAAAGGGCGGAGAAAAGAAAAAATGACAAAGCAGCGTTTAATCTGTTTGAAAAAACAATGTACTACTACAAAGACGACAAACAGGTCCTTGAAGAATACGCCGGATTTTGCGAACGAAGAGGCTACAATGAAAAAGCAGTCGAATTATACACAAAACTTTATGCACTGTATAAAGACGAATATTACCTTTACAGAAAATATTTCAACGAAGCAAAATCAGGCAAATTAGATAAAAACAAATTTTCAAAAATTCAAAAGGATAAACACCTTAAGCCTTCACAGACAGAAAAAATAAATCTGGAGTTGATAAAACAGTTCTCTTACAATAATGATTGGGTTGGGGCAAAAAAAGCCTGTGATAAAGTATCCCCTAAAAATTTAAACCTTGAAACAGTTGTTATTTGTACTGTTTCATCCGAGAAGGTGTCAGACGAAAAAGCGGCTTACAAATATTATCTCAGATATTATGAAGTTGACCCAAAAAACACATCCATAATAAAAAGGATTATAAAATTATCCGACTCTTTCGGTGATTACAAAATAGAAGAAAAATTTCTTAAAATATTTTCTTCTCAAAACCCCAACGACAACGGAATAAAATACTCTCTTGCCGGTTTTTATGAAAAACAGGGCAATTTCAGCCGAGCCGCAAAAGTTTATGAAGCACTTATGGCAAGCGGAGACAGAAGCGAACATGTCAAAAAAAGTCATGCCTATGCGCTTGCAGAATTAAACCCGAAAAAACATCAAAAAGGGTTCCAAAAAAGAGTTTTAACAGAGCGTGAAATCAAAGAAAACCAGCTTTATGAAGCACTGAGGGCAAAAAATTACAAAAAAACACTTGATATAACAGAAGATTTGTTAAAAAAATATCCCGACGACAAAAAGCTTTTAATTCTTGCGCTGGAAAATTCTATGGCGCAAAACCTCTGGGACAAAACGACAATCTATAACGAAAAACTGCTTTTGACAGAACCTGATTCGGAAAAATTTTTAAAAAACCGCGCGGCTATTTTTTCCATAAAAAAAGACTTTAAAAATGCCGCTTTATCTTATGAAAAGTTAATCGAAAAATACCCCAAACCCGAATACAAATTTGAGCTTGCAAATATGTATATGGCAAATAAAGAGTTTGAAAAAGCACAAGAGGTTATTGAACCGCTCTACAAAGAAAATCCCGAAAATCCTGATGCGGTTAAAGCTTTGTTAAATTCTCTTATGGCACAGAATAAAACAAGAAATGCATATATAATTATCAAAACCCACCACCTTGAAAACACACCGCAGGGGTATCAGATTTTAGGCGATATGGCAATGCTCAACGACGATTATGAATCGGCAAGCAGACATTATTACCGTGCGCTTCAGGCTGATAAAGATAATTTGCTGATGAAAAACAAACTTGCCGAAACTTACAGGCTTCTCGGGTATTCGGAGGCTTCTCAACGGATTTATGAAGATATTCTGGCACAAGAACCCGAAAACCAAATGGCACAAATAGGGCTGGGATATATTCAAATAGATAAAAAAGAGTTTGAAACCGCAAGAAATATTTTTAACAATATACTTGCCAAAGACCCTGATTACACCCCTGCAAAAGAAGGTATAGTTTTTTCATACATCGGAAACGGGGATGATTTCAACACTCTTGGTGCATTAAATTCCTTGCCTCAAAATGATGAAACCAAACTTCTTCGAGCCCAGACTTACTACAAAATGGGCATGCCTGACAACGCTAAAGCCGCACTGCAAGGAAGTGTCACAAAAGAGGCTAGAGATTTAAGGTATAAGATAAGGCGTGACAAAGCAATAACAGTTACACCGACTTATTCATTCTTCTTTCAACAGCTGGCAGAGCAGTTTAAGTTAGATTATCACAAGTTCGGAGTAAATGTTTCTCAGGCGGCAGAAGGCAATAAGACGGTTTTTGCCGAGTACAACGTAATAGTTTACAGTTCCGGCGGATTAAATCAGCAAAACAATGTGGTAAACGAATTTAAAGGCGGAGTTTATGCTCGCCCGACAAAAGAATTAGAATACCGAGCAGATTTGGGGGTAAAAGCATTTCAATTCGGAAACGGTGCAATGATTATAACAGACAGCTGGATTAAACGTTATTTTAACGATAATTTTGCAGTTAAATTAGGGGTTAAAAGAAATAATGTGGAACAATCATATTTATCTGCAGTAGGAACACCTATTGACGGTATTTTTACAGGACGTGCAGCAGATAATAAAGTTTATTTAGACCTTCAAATAAAATTGCCTAAACAATGCTACGCATTTCTTTTAGGCTCTTACGGTGCTATTTATGCCCAAAACCTGATTACAAACATGTACTATGAAGGCATGGTCGGTTTAGGCAGGCTCTGGTATAATAACCCCAAAAATCCTTGGTTACAAAGATTTTCTACTGATATAATAAGTTACAATTCAAGCTATCAATATAATCTGCTAGATCTGTACAGTTCAACCGGACAACTCTACGGAGGGTATTTCAGCCCGAGCTATTTTAATGCCACAACCCTTAACCTAAAACTCGAAGGCGAAATCAAAAAATGGCATCTAAAATACGGCATAAAAGGTTTTGGCGGTATCCAGGAAGCAATAACACCTGATTTTACAAGGCTTACATGGGGAGTTTCGCCTTATGCGACTTATAGGATTAATGACCATATTGATATTGTCGCAGAATATAATCACTTTACCTATGCCAACTTGCTGCGCGATCAGTTTATGATTAGTGCAGTGATAAAAGGATTTAAAAATGCAAAAAATTAATTTACTAATATTTGGTGTAATCGTTTCTCTTGTTGCACTTTTTATTCTTAAAGCACCTTCAAAAGAGCCCGCTTTTTGCCTTAAAGACAGTTATGATTTTTATAAAATTTATTACATGACCAAAGACGGAAGAATTATGGACCCTCAAAGAGATAATATTACAACCTCTGAGGGTCAATCTTATATGCTGCTTAGAAGTATGATAATGAATGATTTTAAAACTTTTGACCTTGTTTTAAGCTGGTCACAAAACAATCTTCAACGAAATGATAAATTATTCAGCTGGCTTTGGGGCGAAAATAAAACGGGCGATTACACAATTTTGGATAAAAATTCGGCATCGGATGCCGATATTGATATAGCATTTTCGCTTATTTTGGCTTATGAAAAAACAAAAAACAGAAAATATCTAAAAACCGCCCTTCCGATTATAAATTCCGTTTGGGAAAATGAAACGAAAATTGTTGACGGAAAAAGAATTTTAATGCCGGGAGTTAATCAAACCTTGGTAGAAAAGGTTGAAGTTAATCCTTCTTATTTTTCACCTTATGCTTTCAGAATTTTTCAAAAATACGACAAAAAGCATGATTGGGATGAATTAATTAAATCATCTTACTATTATCTTGAAAAATCAATGGAAAAAACGAAAACAGGTTTACCCTCTGATTGGTTTTTAATCCAAAACGGGCAGGTTGTGCTCGAAAATTCAACCAGAAGCGATTTTTCTTACGATGCGATAAGAGTTTTTGCAAGGATTTTCCTTGATAATGAAAAAACAGGCGATAAAAGAGCATTTAAAATTTTGAAAAATGCGGATTTTTTCACAGAAAATTGGAAAAAATCAGGCAAAATATATGTTAATTATACTGCAGAAGGAAAATTAAAAAATAAAGAAGAATTCGCGGGTTCTGTTGCAATTTTAATTCCTGTTATCAACATGTCCGATGAAAAAATTGCAAGAGAAATTTATACTGAAAAATTAGTACCTATTTTCAAAGACAAAGGTTATTGGGACAGTACAAGCGATTATTACGGACAAAATTTAATTTGGTTTGGCTGTTTCCTTTATAACTGTGATAAAACCCACGGAAATTTAGATGAATAAAAACAAAAAAAATTCTTGCCCCTCATTAAAAATTCTGATTTTTGCCTCAATAATTTTTGTAATCGGGGTTGCTTATATTACTTGGCGTTGGATTTTTACTCTTAATCTTTTAACTTCGCCTTTTACAACCTTTTGGTCTTATGCGCTTTTGGCAGCAGAGCTTGTGACTTTAATTGTTTTTACCAATTTCAGTATGATTCTTGTAAAAGCTTCAAATTTAGAAAAAACAGAGCCGGACAATGTACTTCAGCAGGACTATTCAAAGGATATTTTTAAAAACGGCGAACTTGTAACTTTCAAAAACTTTTGTCCGAGCGTGGATATTTTTATCTGTACCATTATTGAATCGCCCGATTTACTTGCAACAACGATTTCTGCATGCAAAAACATAGATTATCCCAATAAAAAAGTTTACGTTTTAGATGACGGCAGAAGACCTGAGATTAAGGAATTAACAGAACTTTTAGGGTGCAATTACATTACAAGAGACACAAATAAAGGATTTAAGTCGGGAAATATAAATAACGGGCTTTCTCAAACGGACTCTGATATTGTGGTAATTTTTGATGCGGATCACATGCCGGCTTCGACTTTCTTAAGAGAAACCGTTTACTTTTTTACGGATGAAAATATGGCAATGGTTCAAACGCCTCAGCATTTTTGCAATCCGGATGCTTTTCAAAAAAACTTGAAAATGGAAAAATTTCTTTCAAACGAGCAGGAAATGTTTTACAGGGTAATTGAACCTGCGCTAAACGAATACGGCTCGGTTTTTTGCGGGGGGACAAATATTTTAATAAGAAGAACTCATCTTGCATCTGTGGGTAATTTCCCCGAAAACAGCATAACCGAAGATTCTCTTTTGGGGCTTAAGTTTCATGCCGCAGGCTACGGTATAGCCTATTACAACAGACCGATTGCAATAGGTGTTGCGGCTTCCACTTTTGAAGAATATATTAAGCAGCGATGCCGCTGGGCTAAAGGAAATGTCCAGATTCTTACCACGCCAAAAAACTGGGAATATTATAAAAAGCTTACGCCCATTCAAGCTTTCTTTTATTTATCGGGGGTTATGTATTTTATAACTCCGATTGCAAGGATAATTTTTCTTCTTGCGCCTGTTTTATTTTTGTTTTTTGACATAACCCCTGTTTTAATACTTTTTTATCAGATTTTTGCGTTTCAGATTTGTTATTTTACGATAAAATTTGCCTTCATTTTTAATCAATGCGTGAGAATTAAAAATGTTATTCTTGCCGATGTTTATGACCTTATAACTTCTATTTTTACAATCGGAAGCATCCTTCAGGCACTTTTTATTCCCGAAAAACTTGCAAAATTTAAATTTATTGTAAGCAAAAAATTTTCCAAATCAACTAAAACAAACATGAAATATGCAGTACCTCTTGCCGTAATTTTCGGAATTCTTATCGCCGCACAACTTGAAGGGATTTATGATATTCTATACTCTGATGTTTACAGTGTTCTTGCGGTTATTGCAAACCTTTTTTGGAACAGCATAAATATTATTGTTTTGTTTTTCGGAATTCAGGTGGTAACGGAAAAACCCGAAAAAAGAACTTATCAAAGGGTGAACTTGGAAGAAAATCTTAACATTGAAGACGATAAACACAAAAAATATCAGACTATTGTCGAAGATGCTTCGCGCTCGGGACTAAAATTTTTAGCTGACGAAAACCTTGAACAAAAAGCCCAAAATGAATTTACGACTAAAATAGGAAATGAAGAAAGCCCGCTTAAAATACTGAGCTGTTCTCTTGAAAAGGGCAAATATCTGTGCAAATCCATGTTTAAAAAACCGATTGCGCTTTTTAAGCTGACGCGGCAAAATGTTAACCGGCTTGATAATTATGTAAAATTTGCTTACAAAAAGCCCGATAAGTGGGATGATTATTTTGAAGATTAATCTTTTTTTGGCGGCGGGCAAAAATTTTGCCCGCCGCCTTATTAATAATAATTCATATTCTTTTGAATATTCCTTGCGCCTGCCCTAATTTTTTGGTAAAATCAGCTTGAGAGTTTAAAAGAAGAAGATTAAAATATGAAGAAAAAACTTTTGGCATCGGCGATAATTTTGGCTCTGACAACGTTTCCTGCACAGGCGAGGATGACAAAGGAAGCTCATTCTCTTTATCAGCAGGCATGTACTTTGGAGTATCAAAAAAAGTATGAAGGCGCGATAACTTTAATTCAAAAAGCCATTGAAATAAGCGGCGAGGATGCGATGCTCTATACAAAAATGGCCGGGCTTTACGCTGATATGGGCGATTTGCAAAATGCGCTTGCTTCTTACAAAAAAGCCATTCACCTACGGCCCAATGACGCTTTTATCTATATAAGCATAGGAAACATTCTTCAAACCCAGGGCGATTATGAAAACGCTTATAAATCTTACAAACAGGCAATGGATATTTTTCCCGATTACAAATACAATTACCTGAACATGGCAAACGTTCAGTACTATATGGGCGAAAATAAAGAAGCAATAGATAATTTTAACAAATTTCTTGCTATTTATCCTGACAATCAGGATTCAAGAATAAATTTGGCAGGAGCATATCTTAAAGACAATCAGATAGAAAAAGCATGTGATGAATACAATGCGCTTTATGCAAAAAATCCGGCTGATTTTGACCAGTATGCAAGTTACGGTATGGCACTTTTTAAGGCAAAAAAATACGATACCGCAATAGATATTCTCAAAAAAGCGGTAGAACAAAACCCTGAAGATGTTGTTTCACACGCAAATTTAGCTGTTTCTTACCAACAGATGGACAAAGACGATTTAGCACTGACAGAATTTGAAGAAACTTTTAAACTCAAACCCGATTTTACTTCCCTAAGGTTTGATTATGCAAACCTTCTTGCAGATATGGGAAAAGACGACGCTGCGATTGAACAGTATAAGATTTTTCTGGCAAGGTATCCCGAAGCACCAAATGCTTACGCCAATTTGGCAACTGTTTATAAAAGACAAAACAACCTTGATTTAGCAATTTTAAACTTCACAAAATCGCTTTCCAAAGACAACACAAATATAGCGGTAAAAAAAGAACTGGCACTTTGCTATCATACAAAAGGCGACTATTCCAATGCGCTTAATTATTATGAAGAAGTCTTAGCTACAGACAAAGGCGATTACGACATAAAAGCAAACAAGGCACTTGTACTTCATGCCATGGAACGCTATGACAGCGCAATTCCTACTTACAAGGAGCTTTTGGCGCAAAAAGATAACCCCAGATTAAAAATTAATCTTTCAAGCGCACTACTTTCGCAGGGTGACATATTAATGAAAAACAGCGATTATCAAAAAGCTGCTTCAAGCTTTTATGAGGCAATAATTTATAATCCTAACGAGGCTTATGCTTATTTTTCGCTTGCAAAAGCTTACGAAAATTTGGGCTATGAGGATAAAGCAATCGAAAATTACGAAAAAGCTATTGAAATCGACCCTGAGAATCAAGACTACAGGCTTAGCCATAAAGCTTTAGTCGATAAAAACAAACCTAAAGAAGAAATAATTGAACAAACTCAGCCCCAAGTTTTTGGACAACAGATTGAAACTGAAGTACAAACTCCTGCCGCAATGCCAAAAATTGTTGAGCCGCAGGTTGAAGATGTTCAGACTTTGATAAAATCGGGTGACGCTCTTTATAACCAAAAAAGATTTGAAGAAGCGATTGTAAAATATTCAAAAGCACTGGATTTAAAAAGCGATGATTCTGTCACTTGTCTTAAGCTCGGGAATCTTTACAAACTCAAAAACAATCCCGACAAAGCAGTTTTTTACTATAAAAAAGCAATAGAAATCGACCCTAATTACACGGATGCGATTTTTAATTTAGGGCTTGTTTATGCCGAAGGCTCTAATTACACCGAAAGCAAAAAATGCTTTGAAAAAGTGGTTTATTTAAACCCTAATTACACCTACGCTCACTATGCCCTGGGGCTTGCCTATGAAACCGAAGGTAACAAGGTTAAGGCGATACAAAGTTACGAAAAATTTGTCGGGCTGGAAAAAGATCCTAAAATCAGACAGGCGGTCGAAGCCAAAATCGACAGCTTAAAATAGTAATGATAAAAAGGTTACGTCATTGCGAGACATAAATTTTCAAAACCTGCTTAATTTGAAGGAACGAAGCAATCTCAGGCTTGTTTGGCTTATTTTGTTGTGCTTTAGTTTTTGTATTTGCCTTTCGGGCTGCAGAAAACCCCACACTATAATTCTTTTTAATCATTCGCCGATTTCAAAAGAGAATTTTTTGAATTCGTCTGTTAATTTTAAGCGCGATGAGAGAATTTATTATTTATTCATAAGCGAAAAACCCATAAAATCAGATTACATAAGGATTCAGGTGCTAAAAAAAGACGAGAAATCCGAATGGTGGGGCACAAAAATCGCTTACGCCAATGATTTTAAAGTATATAAAGATCAGGTTTATTACTATAACGACTATATCGTATTAAATGAAGCCGGGTATTATTATATGAGGGTTTTTGCAAAAAATAACCTTGAAACCCCTCTTGCAACGGCATCATTTTATGTCAGAGAGCAATATCTTCCCTAAAATATTTGTGCTTCATTTTGATTGTCTTTGCATATTCTTTTAAAATACTAAAAGGCTCTTTTGCATTTGTGCACAGGGATAAAATTCTGCCGCCTTTTGAAAAAAGTTTTTCGCCTTTTTTTTCAACGCCCGCAAAATAAACCTGAATTTTTTTGTCTTCGGGGAGAACTATTTCTTCGCCGTCTTTTGGCTTTTGCGGATAACCGCTGCAGGCAATTACAAGACAGGCGGAAGTATTTTTTTTGTAAGACGGTTTTAAATTTTTAAGCTTTCCTTTTGAGGCTTTAAATAAAATTTCAAGAAAATCCGAATTAAGATGTGTTAAAATCGCCTGACACTCGGGATCTCCCATTCTTACGTTGTATTCAAGGACATACCAGTCCCAAATTTTATCTTTTTGTGCCCAAATAAGCCCCGAATAAATAAATCCGGCAAAACCGGCTTTTTCTTTTTTAAGGGCGTTTTGCAGTTGTTTTTTGTATTCGTCAAGCTTTGTTTGTTGTTTTTTGTTGAGCAAAACAGGGCAAAACGCCCCCATCCCGCCTGTGTTTGGTGCATTTTTGGAATTATCGAGTTTTTTAAAATCTCTTGCGGGAGGAAAATGTAAAAATTCTTTTCCGTCCCAAAGAGAAATAAGGGAGCACTCTTCGCCTTGCAAAAATTCTTCGATTAAAATTGTTTGGGCGTTTTTGCC
>DAOQAU010000005.1:0-1832 GCA_035354275.1 Candidatus Gastranaerophilaceae bacterium | reverse complement strand
GAAAAGTATTTATCAACCCCGATTGTGGGAATTTTATATTTTTTAAAAACGTCAACAATCCCTTCACACAAAGGTTCTTCAGGTCCAACAACCGCCAAATTTATTTTTTTAAGGACACATTTTTTAGCAAGGTCCTCAAAATCTCTAAATTCAATTATTTCTCCCAATTCAAACGCACCGGTTTGAGCAAGGAACAATTTATTCAAAAGCGGCGATTTGCTTATCGAAAGTGCGATTGAATGTTCTCTTGCACCTGATCCCAAAACCAAAACATTCAATTTTTGATTTAATTCTGACATCCCCCGCAGCCTCCGCACTTTTTGTTTGATGTTGGAGTTATCAATTCCTGAAAATCAAAAACTTTATCTTCAAGAAGTTTTTCTATAACAATCGGATAAAGTTTGTATTCTACGTTATGGATTGCCTGCTCAAATTCATCCAGACTCATTGCATTTTCGATAAAAACCGGATATTGAGCAATAATTTTTCCTTTATCTACTTCTTTTTCCACCCAATGGATTGTAACTCCGCTCAACTTAACCCCTGCCAAAAAAGCTTTTTTTATTGCGCCTTTGCCCCTGAAAGAAGGCAAAATCGAAGGATGAATATTGATGACATTTCCCATTTTTTTCAAAGTTTTTTCATCAAGAATTTTCATGTAACCTGCAAGTGCCACAAGGTCAAATTTGTTTTTTGAAAAGTATTCATAATTTTTCTCAAAGGACAAAAATTCATGGCTTATGCCCAAATTTTGAGCTCGTTTTAGAATAAAAGCATCTTTAACATCGCTCAAACAAGTAATTTCCACATCTTTACCCTGCAAAAATTTTGCGATTGCTTCAAAATTACTGCCGTTTCCTGAACCCATTATTGCTAATTTTTTTGTCATTTATTCCTTCTTTTTCTTTTTTGTCATCCCGAACTTATTTCGGGATCTATCCAACATACAAAGCTGGAAAGATGCTGAAATAAATTCAGCATGACATTATGTTATTGCGTTATTATTTTATTTTTTATAATTATTTTCCCTAAAATAAAAGGGTTAAATTCTTTTGAAATTTCAAAAATTTGCTCCAAATTTTTCTCATCTGCAATCATGCAAAAACCCACACCCGCGTTAAAGACTTCAAAAAATTCATCCCCGCAGATTGATTTCAGCTTTTGAAAAATTGATTGGGGCGGAATTTTTTCAAAATCAAGTTCTGCCGACAAATTATCTGGAATTGCGCGGATTAAATTTGAAAAAATTCCGCCCCCTGTTATGTTGGCGCAAGATTTTACCAATTTTTTCTCAACGAGTTTTGAAACGCAGTTGTAATAATTACAGGTTGGTGCAAGGCAGGTTTCAAACTCTTTATCGGTAAGTTTTTTTTGAGCATACAGTTTTCGCACAAGCGAAAACCCGTTTGCGTGGATTCCCGAGGAACAAAGCCCTACCACAACATCGTTTTCTTTAACGTTATTTTTGTCAAGTTTTTCTTCTTTTTTCACCACACCGACAGCAAAGCCTGAGATATCGATATTCCCTTTTGTAATCAACTCATTTATTTCTGAGGTTTCACCGCCCAAAAATTTGCATCCGCAATTGTCCAACTCTTTTTTAATCGCTTCGACTATTGAAAAAACTTCATTACTGTCTAGTTTGTTTGCGGCGATATAATCCACAAAACCGACAGCTTTAGCACCGGTGCAGACCAAATCGTTCAAATTTGCAGCTACGACATCAGCCGAGATTATTTTAAAAAGTTTTTTCTCATAAAGCGGAATAATTTTTGAGCCGATTCCATCGCAACAGGTTACAAGCGAAAATTCCTCAGACAAATCAACAATTC